>CAMPIQ010000017.1 GCA_946886475.1 uncultured Chitinophagales bacterium
GTTTAAAATATAACAATAAATATTTCATCATAAACAACAACTCAATATTATGGCAGCTGAATACAAAACCCCGGGAGTGTACATTGAAGAAATTCCAAAACTCCCACCATCCATTGCATCTGTTGAAACTGCTATCCCGGCCTTCATCGGATATACTGCCAAGGCGCAATTAAAGGAAGAGAATGACCTGCTGAATAAACCCAGGCGTATCAATTCCATGCTTGAATACGAGCAGTATTTCGGCGGACCGCAACTGGAAACATCCATTCAGGTAACGATCGACACAACGCAGTCCAATAAAATAGATGTGCAGGGTAAGGTGTTGAACCCCGGAAAATACCTGATGTATTATTCACTGCAAATGTTTTTTATCAATGGAGGAGGCGATTGCTATATCGTTTCCATTGGCGACTACACTGGTGGCGGTGTTATTGACCTTACTACCTTAACGGGAGGATTAACTGAAGTTTCTAAAATAAATGAGGTGACGCTTATACTTTTCCCTGATGCCGTTAACATGACATCTGCAGGAAATTATTACGCATTGCATAAAGAAGCCATTGACCAGGCCGAAGATCTTAAGGACCGGTTTGTGGTGATGGATATATGGACCAATCCTGCTGATCCGGCATTTGATGCCATCCAGACCTTCCGCGACTTCGATTTCGGTGAAATTGAGAAACGTAAATACGCTGCCGCTTATTACCCGCGCATTTATACCAGGCTCGATTACCAGTACGATGATTCAGGTAATAATGTAACGATCGTTGGAAAAGGAGATGCATCACTCAGCGGAACACTGGCTGAATTAAAAGGCAAGAACAATGCTTTTTATTTCATGGCAAAAGGGGCGATCACTGATATTGAAATGCTGATGCCTGCTTCCTCAGCTGTTGTTGGTAAATATGCCGAAGTTGATGATACGCGAGGTGTATGGAAAGCGCCGGCAAACGTAGGAATCGATTATGCAGTACGCCCTGAAATAGTGGTAAGCCATAACGATCAGAAGAACCTGAACGTGGATGTTGTGAGCGGTAAATCCATCAATGTTATCAGGTCGTTTCCTGGCCGTGGTCCTGCACTGATCTGGGGTGCACGCACGCTTGCCGGGAACGATAATGAATGGCGTTACATTTCTGTTAGAAGGTTTTTCAATATGGTTGAGGAATCTACCAAAAATGCAACGGAGCAATTTGTGTTTGAACCCAACGACCGGAATACATGGATAAGGGTAAAATCCATGATAGAGAATTATCTCACCCAGCAATGGAAGGCAGGTGCATTGATGGGAACCACAACCCGCGAAGCCTATTTTGTAAAAGTTGGTTTAAATGAAACCATGACGGAACTGGATATCTGGGAAGGCCGGATGATAGTGGAAATAGGAATGGCCGTGGTGCGTCCTGCAGAATTTATCATACTCCGCTTCATGCACAAAATGCTCCAGGAATCTTAATCATTAATTTTTAAAACCTAATCAATATGGCAACTATCCGCGATCCAAGGGATTCCCGCCAGGACGACGAAAATTACGGGAATAAAGGTTCTTACCATGATCATCCGCGGCAGGAACATCCCCGCGAAGATGAAGATAACTGCAATGACGGTTCTAATCCCACAGATATATCTATCCGCAATGAAAGAAACAAGGTATGCGAAGAATTAAAAGGCAAGGCTGCTGTTGTGCAGCAATGGGAACAGATAAGACATGGGGCTCACCAGTTATACAATGATAAAAAATGCTGTTTTGTAAAAACAGAGATGAACTATCAATTCTACAGGAATCTGGAACTTTCAGTGGGCATTGAACTTGTACAGGTGAATGAAGGCATAAAAGAAAACGTTGGCGCATATAAAACACTGAACGATGATCTGGCTAAGACGCTAAAAGAAATCGTAAATGCAACGAAGGAAGCCAAAATAAAGGTTGCAGAACTCAAGGAGGCTGCATGCAAGCTGAATACCTGCATCAATGATGGCTGTAACTCCACGCAAAAGAAATTGCTTACAGGCGAATCATATGACAACTGTAAGAACAACGACCAGGAGATGGAAGATAAATGCAATTCCAGGGAAGTACTTCATCATCTGGAGCATGCGCCCACCATTTTCCTGCAGGATATGAATATCATCTTTAATTCAGCTGCCAGGGTATCCGGTATCCAGATGTTTTCCAATGTGACAAGCCTTGATCCTTTGCAAAAATTACTCCAGGAAAAATCTAAGGCCTTTGATGATTTCATTGTTGAAAAAATGAAAAAAGGAAGTGATGACCTCAAAAAGGTACAGGATGAATTGGGCAAAGCCATCCAGGAACTTACTAAGTCTACCACAGGATTGTATTCCCGCCGCAGCGATTATAAAGGTGTGCTCCGGGCCACTAAGAAATTATGTGACTGCCATTGTGAATGTATCAGGTCCAGTGGTTATGAAGGCAGGCTGGAACAGTGCAAGTGCGATATATGTGATATATGCGATGAAGTAAAAACGGGTGTATGCAGGCCTGAAGACAATCCTGTTTGCCGGCCAAAACAGCATCAGGAACAAACCCAAATTCAAACTTATTAATATAATTATATGCTGACTAAACATAATTACTGCCCGCTTCCTGACAATTGGGATAATGACATCCTGGAATGTTGTCCTGACCAGCCGGCCGGCGACCCCGGAGGTTCAGACTGTTGTTATGATTCCTGGAAAAAGCAATTGAGTGCAGTAGAAAGAAAATTCAGACATGCAGATGAAAAGGCCAGACGCCTTCAAAAACAATTTGATTCGGCCGTACATTTTCGCGACAAGTACAAAGCCTGGTTCGAAGACCTTTTAAAAGCGAATGACCTTGCCGGTTATATCTGCCAGCATCTTCATGTGTTTTCTGCACAGGTAGATAACATTTGCTGTACTACGCAAAGCAGTGTCAATGCCATCAATCTTTTATTCTGCATGGTGCGTGATTTTTATATCAGGGTAGATGAACTGAAGGAAGAGTATGATGATCTGCTCAATTGCATCAAATGCCTGAACAGGCCGGAACTGAATGGAGGCATCATAGACTGCCTGGGACAATATTATAAAAAACTGGAAGCAGTAATCGCCACACGTGATAAGATCATTGAATTAATGGTAAAGGCAGTTAAAATTTCCTACCAGTTGAATGCTGCCATTTGTTCCAGGTATGGACTGCAGCGTATTGTTTCAGAGTGGCACGATACGTTCAATTGTGATTATTCAAATTCGGATGATGCTCAATACAGAGGCAAGCACAAACCTGCCGATAAAGGTGAAAGGGACTGCACGCTTCCGGAAACCTGCGAACTGGTGCCTATGCTAAGATTCCCGATAGAATCAGATCCATATTTTAACGACCTGCAGGATCAGCGGCAATTCTGGGACAACAAGATCAGGGACCTGATAGGCCAGCTGGTGGCCGCCAACAAAGAAAAGGAGGTTCTTCTTGCTAATAAGGAAAACCTGGTGAAGGCCATACAGGAAGTGGATCCTAAAATAAAATGCAAATAGAAAAAACATTTCATCATTTAAAACATAAATCATGGCAGCAAAAGGCGATTACCCTATTCCTAAATTTCATTTTCGTGTAGAATGGGGAAATGATTTCCGGATTGGCTTTACTGAAGTGAGCGGGCTGGATTTTGAAACGGAAGTGATAGAATACAGGGAAGGCAACAATAAGAAATACAATAAGTCAAAACAACCTGGTCTAACAAAATTCAGCAATGTTACCTGTAAGCGCGGAACCTTCGAAGGCGATTATGATTTTTATAAAGAATGGAGAAAGACCGTTCTTTTCCAGGAAGGTAATAAAACAGGTTCCCAATACAGGAGAACCGTTACCATCATTCTGCTCAATGAGAATCATGAACCCATGATCACCTGGAAATTGCAGAATGCATGGCCATCAAAAATTCAGTCAACCGATCTGAAAGCTGATGCCAATGAAGTGGCTATTGAAACGATGGAACTGGTGCATGAAGGCCTGGAGATCATGAATGTGGATTGATCATGGCAGATGATGCACTACCATATAAATTTCATCAGACCGTTGGTTTTCACTTCAGGGTAATATTTGAAGGATTGAAAAATGATAAGGGCCAGCCGGCAGACAATTCAGTGGAGACTTCCCTTGAAATGAGGTTTCAGTCCGTTTCAGGTCTTGATGCATCTCTTGAAACGGAAACAGTAAAGGAAGGAGGTGAGAACAGGTATGAGCATGTGATCCCGGTACGCAGAAAATATGGACCTCTTGTATTGAAAAGGGGACTTTTAAAATTGAATGATTCTGCACTTTCCCAATGGTTCCGCAGGGCCTTTGAAGATGAAAAAGTGGAACCGCTGCAACATGTGGAGATCCAGTTGCTGAACCAGGACCATGAACCACTGATGCTGTGGAGCGCCATATGGGTGTGGCCAAAAAGCTGGAAGGTGGGTGAACTGAATGCGGAACGCGCTGAGGTTTTGATTGAAACACTTGAACTGAACTATAACAGGTTTGTATTTAAAAATGGAGCCTGATGCCAATAGAAATACGTGAACTGATCATAAAGGCAACTGTCAGTTCCCTGGGCGGACAACAGGGAGGAATGGAAAATGCTTCCGGTAATAACGGGGTGTCTCCGGGTGAAGAAATGATAAATGCCTGTGTTGAAAAAATAATTGAAATACTGAAAGAAAAAAATGAGCGATAGAAAAGAACTTTTAAAGATCACCATTCATTCTTATAGCGACCGCAATTATACGGCTTCAAGTGAAGACGTGAGTCGCAGGTTCATTATTCCTATTAATCCCGAATCATTTACAAAGAATTATAAAATAGAAGTTGACCAGCGCAGGGGCCATGGCAACCAGGGAACGGATCCAAGATTCAAATCAACGGTGCCTGAACAATTGCGACTTGAATTTATACTTGATGGCACCGGCACACTTGAAGGTTATAAATACATTGCAGATGACAAGAAAGAAGTAAAGGACCAGCTGCAGGCTTTTTTATCTTCCGTTTATGATTTTGAAGGTGAGATTCACCGTCCAAGGTTTTTGAAACTTTTCTGGGGAGAGGATATGAAGTTTCCCTGTATCCTGTCTAACCTCGACATTACATACAGCCTCTTTAATCCAGATGGCACGCCGTTAAGGGTAAAGATCAATGCCACGTTTCTAAATTACCTGGCGCAACAGGCAAGGACCGCAAAGGAAAGGCAGTCATCACCCGACCTCACCCACTACCGTAAAGGAACCGCCGGTGACAGGCTGGATCTGCTTACGCACAAAATTTATAACGACAGTAAATATTTCTTACAGGTTGCAAAAGCAAATGGGCTTACGAGCCTCCGTAACCTGCAACCTGGTATTGACCTGTATTTTCCACCATTTGATAAAACAGAAGCCTGATGGAAGATATCATTATACCTAATCCATCCCGTCATGATGTTACAACCTACGATATACTGGTTGATGGTGCAGCCATCGATCCATCTTACCAGGTGCTTTCTATTTCTATAATGAAAGAAGTTAATAAAATTTCTGTTGCTAAAATAGTATTCCGGGATGGTGAGGCAGCTGATCGCACATTCGCCATAAGCAATGAATCATTTTTTTTACCCGGTAAAAAGATCCAGGTAAAGATCGGCCGTGATGGTACTAATGCGCAGGTGTTCAAAGGCATTATTACCAGGCATGCAATAAAGGTGCGGGAAAATGGCAATAGTGAATTGTGCATTGAATGCAAGGATGAAGCAGTTAAAATGACCATTGGCAGAAAGAGTAAGTATTTTGAAAATGTAAAGGACAGCGATGTGTTTGACCAGCTTACGGGTAACTACAGTGGATTAACACGGCAGGGCGACACCACCTCTTTACAACATAAGGAAATTGTGCAGCACCACATTTCAGACTGGGACTTTTTATTGATGCGTGCGGAAGCCAACGGCATGCTGGTACTGGTGAATGATGGTGAAATTAAAATTGTAAAACCGGTTACAACTTCCGAACCGGTGTTGCAGGTTACCTATGGAAGTTCACTGCTGGAATTTGAAGCGGAGATGGATGCACGTAACCAATGGAAAGCTGTGCGTACCCGCTCATGGGATTACAGCAACCAGCAGCTTTTTGAATCCGATTCATCATCCGTTTCATTTAAGGAGCCCGGAAACGTAAGTGGAAGTACACTTGCGGAAGCCATCAATCTGGAACAATACGATCTCCACCACAGTGGGCACCGCCTCGAACAGGAATTACAGGATTGGGCCAATGGCTGCCTCCTTCGAAGCCGGCTGGCCAAGATCCGTGGGCGTGCAAGGATACTGGGTTATTCAGAAATAAAGCCCGGCGACATGATACAACTTGCCGGAGTAGGTGACAGGTTTAATGGAAAGGCCTATGCTACCGCTGTACGACATGATATATCTGTTGGTTCATGGGATACACATATTCAATTTGGTCTTGATCCTGAATTATACAGCCGGAAAATGAGTCCTGATGATATGCCTGCAGCCGGATTACTGGGTAGCATCCAGGGATTGCAGATCGGAAAAGTTGTGCAGCTTGAAAATGATCCCGATGGAGAGAACCGCATACTGGTAAGAATACCTGTTATTGATGATAATGCGCAGGGCATATGGACCAGGGTTGCAAGTCTGGATGCCGGAAATGAAAGAGGCGCCTTCTTTCTTCCTGAGATTGATGATGAGGTGATAATTGGATTTATCAATAATGATCCCCGCGATGCGGTGATGTTGGGCATGTTGCACAGCAGTGCAAAACCTGCTCCCTTAAATGCACAGGATGTAAATCATGAAAAGGGATTTACTACACGAAGTAAAATGCACATTCATTTTAATGACGACACAAAGACCATTACCATTGATACACCTGCAGGAAACAGCCTTACACTTGATGAAAGCGGAACTAAAATAGAAGTGAAGGACCAGAACAATAATATTATGACCATGGATTCGGCCGGTATCAATATGGAAAGTCCGCTGGAAGTAAAAATAAAAGCGGGAACCAACCTTACGCTGGAAGCAGGTGCACAGTTTGTAATAAAAGCTTTGTCGCTTTCAGCAAAAGCAAGTGCAGATGTTACCGTTGAAGGAAGCGCTTCTGCAAAATTGAACAGCAGTGGAATCACGGAAATTAAAGGTTCACTGGTTAAAATAAATTAATAAGCCATGCCTCCAGCAGCACGATTAGGCGATATGCATACCTGTCCATTGGTAAATCCGGGGCCTGTTCCGCATGTGGGCGGACCAATAGTTGCGCCGGGTGTGGTTACCGTTTTAATAGGAAGCATGCCCGCATCTGTTGTAGGCGATATGCTAACCTGTGTTGGCCCTCCCGATACTATTGTAAAAGGTTCATCCACCGTTTTTATTGGTGGCAGACCTGCAGCCAGAATGGGTGACATGACCGCACATGGCGGAGTAATAGTGAAAGGAGAATTTACAGTGATAATTGGTGGATGATCAAAAAAAAGCACATGAATAATAGCGCCGCAAATACATTTCTTGGAACGGGATGGTATTTTCCTCCAACCTTCGATCCTTCCACCGGAAGCGTTGAACTGGTAAAAGACATTGAGGACATTAACCAGAGCCTTAACATTTTGCTTTCAACCAGTTTGGGCGAACGTGTAATGCAGCCACGCTATGGTTGTAACCTCCAGGATTATCTTTTCGATCCTTTAAGCAGTTCGGTAATAGGTTATATCCGCGACCTCGTTGAAAATGCCATTCTTATTTATGAACCAAGGATCATAGCAGAAAGGGTGAGCGTAACCTCGGCAGATTCATTTGATATTATTGAAGGACGGTTTACAATAGAAGTGGAGTATTCCATTCCGGGAACCAATTCACGCTTCAATTATGTATATGACTATTATAAAAATGAAGCATTGAAGGCTATTTAACCAGGCCTTTGGTCCAAACCCAAAATTACTATGTCTCAATGCAGGAACATATCGCATCCTTTTCAAAATGATCCGGGTACCAGCCAGCGTCAGAGGTTGATGCCGCAACTCTTCATTGATGCACCTAAAATTGATGGCCGTAAAATGGCTGACCTTCTTGATTATTTTGCCAAACTTGCCACACATATCAATTTCTATGACAAGGACCTTGCAATAAGCAACTGGCAGCCTTTCTTTAATAAAAGCATTCCATTCAAGCTGTCATACATCAGTAAATACAATGCGCAGGTTATAGCAGGGAAATTTGATTTATACCTGTCCATTTTTAAAAAGCGTCCGGGAAAGGATACGTTGCAGCTGCTGGTGCATTATATGTACTACAGTACCATTTACCAGATCAACAACTGGCATCTTACGGTTAAAGACAGCGGCCTTCCATTTGAATCGCTTTTGCAAAAGCTGGTGCTGGACAGATTGATTGAACCTGCTAAGAATTTTATTGCACTGGCCAACGCATCATCCAGAGAAAACTGTATCCGCAATATTGATTTTTCAGCCATAAAGGCCAATAACATCTGGAACCTTGACGCTGCTGATTTGTTAAGAACAGATAATTCATCCCGTCCGCGCCGTGGAAGAAGGGTACGAATGGCTGGTCTGGTAAAAGAACTTGAAGCCCTGTGGCCTGCATTTAATGAAGCTGTAAGATTATTAAGCTCCGTGGCTTCCGATAGTATCGAAGAGAGCTTATATAATCAGAAGCCTGAATCAAAACAATTGCATGCTCCCCACCTTGCACTTGTGTTTTCATTTTTAAAACTGTTTCAGCATCTTCAATCAGACCTGAATGGATTTACGCGCAGGCATCTTGATTTTTTCTATAAAAGCGTTTTAAGGCTGGTGCCAAAAAATGCGTCGCCTGATTCAGCACACCTGGTTTTTGAAATTCAAAAACAACTGGACAATTACCTATTAAAAAAGGGTTTGTTGGTGAAGGATGCAAAAGATAAGAACAATACTGAGATACAGTTTGCATTAGACGATGAAATAGTAGTGAACAGGGCACAGGTTGAAGAAGTGAAAACCTTATATCTGCAAAAGGAACCCGCCATTGATAACAAGGATATAGAATTGATACAAGGCGTTTATATTGCCCCCGACGCCGGAAAGGCCGATGGCTTGTTGCAGGATTTTACTGACGGTAGTGGTAAGAACTGGCCAACGCTGGGCGCTTCGGTCAGTAAATTCACAAGCCCCGGATCATCAAAACCTGAATGGTACCCACAGGCAAGAATAGGATTTGTGCTGGCTTCCCCGGTGTTGCTCCTGAATGAGGGATTGCGAAAGATAAACATTCAGATATACTGTAAACATAACAGCAAATGTTCTTTGCCTGCAGGCTTCAGTGCTATCACCCAATTTATGCCGGCCCTGCAAAATGCAATGGGCGAAACCTTTGTAATTATTTCAAAAAAGCTGGTTGCAGAAGCAGTAAAGAATGGGATATCAACAGCAACTATTGACAAACTGAACCAGTTGCTTCCGGTAATACCACGTGAGGCATGCTGTCCGGGAGAATCCCCTGACCGCCAGGACCGCATACAATTAACAAAGGATGATTGGGATAATGAGATTTTGAACACTGCGCCGCTTAATGAAAAGGAAAGTTTGATGGAATTGTTTCCTTATCGCCGTTTGTTAAATATGGCTTTCAGTGGAGAGAAGAAATGGATATCACCCGGCCAGATCAATTTATTATCCATCGAGCCTAAGGGTATGGATTATCTCATCCGGATGAATGTGACCATAGATGCTGAACAACCAGGGATCGTTTTTTACAATAAGGATGTTTTAAAGGAAGATTTTGAAACAACATTGCCGCTGGTTAAGATTGAGCTTGATACTGAGATCAGAATAACCTATCCCGGTATGCAGGGCAGTGAACCGGAAAATGAATTTTGCTGTTTTGAAAATTGTCCGCCTTCAGGAATTCAATACATTTCATTATACCAGTTCTTCAGGGAATTGTCTGTTGAGGCAGGCACTGCTCCTGACGAAACACAGATAGAAGTTGAAGTATGCGGGTTGAAGGATATTGTTTTACAGAATGATGAAAATGTAATGGATCCTAACGGAACCGTGTATCCGTTTGGGCCAAGGCCAAAAGTTCCGGATTTTGAATTGATAAATCCTCCGGTGATCGCCACACCAAACCCTAATCTCACAGGACCGGATTTTTATATTGGGTCAAAAGAAGTATTTGGAAAAAAATGGTCTGATGTAAGAGTGAATATTAACTGGAAGGATAAGCCTTCCAATTTCAAGGATTATTACAGGGCTTATTATACCAATCCGGCCGATCCCAATAATGATTATGGACTGGTTCAGGATAATTTCAAAATGAACCTTGCCTTTTTAAGAAATGGCCAGTGGATAGCTGAAGCAGCTAACCGGAAATTGTTTGATGTGATGCCTTCTACACCGTTGTGCGCCAATTCATCAGCCTTCGATCAAACCATAGGTATTAGCTACGATCCGGTACTGTTGAATACGCCTTTCTTTTCTATAGATGATGCTCCATTTGAAAAACTGGAAGGAAATACCAGGAACGGGTTTATCCGGATCAATCTGCGCGACCAGGACTTTCTTCACAAGGATTATGCATTTGTGCTGGCCAGGCAAATGATGGCTTTCGGTCGTTTTCCTGATGCACTGATTGAAGGTGCTGTGTATGTTGATGAAGGAAACTCGGTAATTGTATTCCGGAGTCTGGGTAAGGCAATCGTTGAACTGAAAGATGAAATAAACAATTCAAAGACAGCAGCTGAAACAGCAAGAAATATAGCTGCCGCCTTAAGAGCAGTATACAATAACGCCATTAGCTGGCCGCCACCCTTATCATCCATTACAAATGCCGAACGGGATAACATCACACCTGGTGTGCATCAGGTTGAAAATGATACGCAGGCAACATTTACACAGGCCAGTCTTACAAAGGTCAAACTTGATACACTCCAGGCGCTGATCGATTTTTTTGATCCTATAACCGGAGAGATCGTAAAAAAACTAAGAGTACTTATTCCAAACGAACCCTGGGCACCGCTCATTAAAAATATTTCACTTGACTATAAAGCATCGGCAAAGATTGCTGATATGGATCTTATCCATCTTTATCCATACGAGAATACGCATAAGAAGGAAGAGATCACGCTAAGGCCCATGCTTTTTCCAACTTATTGCGAAGAAGGCACTTTATTCATTGGATTGAAACAACTGGAACCGGGCAGCAACCTGAATATATTGTTTCAGCTGGCCGAAGCCACCGCCAATTCAGAGGCTGGAAAGGCTGAAATTCAATGGGATTTTCTGAGCAATAACCAATGGCTTCCGTTAAGGAATGGATTTGAAGTGTTGAACGATGCTACCAGCGGTTTAACTACCTCCGGCGTAATTAAGTTTTCTATTCCGGGAAACATCAATAAGGAAAATACTTTATTGTCCCATTCATTACACTGGATCAGGGCTTCTGCAATCAGTAATGTGATTGCCGTGAGTGAAACTATTGGCATCCACACACAGGCCGTAAAAGCAACTTTCCTTAACACTCCCGCACACGACCAGTTGCGATTGATGGAATCCATAACAGCCAATAAACTTTCCAAACTGGCTGTAGCTGATGCCAGCATTAAAAAGATTGCACAACCTTACGATTCCTTTGATGGCGCCATACCAGAAGAAGAAGGTAATTTTTATATACGGGTGAGTGAGTGGTTGAGACATAAAGGCCGGGGCATACAGAAATTCGATTATGAAAGACTTGTGCTGAATGCATTTCCTCAGATATTTAAGGTGAAATGCATCAATCATAATTTCTGGCTTAAAGCTACAAGATACCGGGTGGATGTAAATGCCGCGCCGGGTTATGTAATGATTGCAGTTATACCAGACCTCAACAAACTGGGAGCTGGTAGTTCCCTGGAACCCAAAGTTCCGGTAAGCCTGCTTGAAAAGATCACGAATTATCTCGTTCAAAGAACATCACCATTTGCGCGTATCAAAGTTGTGAACCCGCGCTATGAAAAGATTGACATGTGCATCAGGGTAAAGCTGATAAAAGGGAAAGATAAAGTGTTTTATGAATCACAGTTGGAAAATGACCTGCGTCTTTTCCTTGCTCCATGGGCCATTGGAGAATATGATAAATTAAATTTTGGACAATGCGTAAACCGCTCCGACGTTGTGCGGTTTATTGAGGCACGGGACTACGTTGATTATATAGTTTGTTTCAGGATGACATTTGAAAGGAATTGTGATGAAGAAAAAACTGTGGAAGTAAATGAAGTATGTCCGCTTACCCCGAGGTCCATTCTGGTGGGTGGCAATATTGATGTATGTATAGCAGAGGATGAATGCGAAAAATGGCAGGATGGAAGAGACGATTGCAGCAGGGTGTTTGATGTTACTACTGTTTTGTGCAGTAAAGTGGATCCCGGTCCGGTAGGTTAAAAACAATTTCTATTTCATGGCGAATGGTAATACACATACCAGGTCTATCCTTAAAAATGATCCGGCTTTTGAAGGCCTTGATTTTGCCAGTCTGCGTGCAGAAGGCATTAATCACCTTGCAGAATTTTCGGGTAAAATCTGGACCGACCACAATGTTCACGACCCTGGCATCACCATGCTGGAGTTGCTTTGTTACGCTTTAATTGACCTTGGCTACCGTACAAGATTGCCGGCAGAAGATGTATTAAGCAGGGATCCTTCAATACAAACAGCTGATGATAATTTTTATACACCTGCACAGGTACTTACCTGCAATCCGGTAACAATTATGGATTTCAGGAAGCTTCTGATTGATATCAAAGAAGTAAAAAATGCCTGGGTGGAAGTGCACGAAGAATGGATAAACTGTAATGCAGACCAACCGGCTTCCATTAGCGTCGCTTTTAATTCTACCGGCGATGTTCGATCCTGCAATACTTTTCTGAACGGTCTTTACAAGGTATATATTGAATTGTATAGCGGACCTTATGTGCCAGAATTTAAATGGACTAAAAAAGAAAAGGCGCAAATTGAGGAAATTGTGGAAAAGGTGAGGTCAGTTCTGATGGCTCACCGCAATCTTTGCGAAGACTTCGTTTCCATCACCATACTATGTAAGGAAAAAATTGGTGTGTGTGCTGACATTGAACTTGAGCAAACTGCAGACGCTGAAAAAACCTATGTGGAAATTATTGAGGTGCTCAGAGCTTTTTTTTCACCCGATCCCCGGTACTATACTTTAGCGCAGATGCTGGAAAAAGGGAAGCCCATTGACGAAATATTTGCCGGGCGTCCATTTTTAAAAGAAAGTCACGGTTTTGTAGACGCAGGTGAACTGGAAGGCATACCATTCCGGAAAGAAATACATGTTTCTGATGTTTACAATGCATTATTTGGAATCAAAGGCATACGTACCATCAAAAAACTACGCCTGCGGAATTGTAACAGCCCGGATAATTCAATTCCCGGTGAGTGTGACTGGAAATATTTTCTGCAGGAAAACCATACAGCTGAATTTTCCCTGGAATGCTCAGGTTTGCGTTTTAGTCGTAATTCAATGCCTGTTGGTGTAAATGAAAACAAGTACAGGGATTTTTTCCGGCTGAATTATTCCTTCTCCGGGAAAATTTTACATACTGCGCAGTTGCCTGCTTTGGATCTGCGCATACCCTCAGGAATTTATCATGCTGATCTTGGAAAATATATTTCCATTCAAAATGAGATGCCAAGGGTTTATGGTATAAGTGAAGGGGGAATTGCCGATAATGTTTCACCATTAAGAAAATCGCAGGCATTACAATTAAAAGGATACCTGTTATTTTTTGACCAGTTGCTTTCCAACTACCTTGCCCAGTTAAGCCAGATAAGAAATTTATTTGCCTTCCGGAATAATGAAAATATAAAGGCTACGTATTTTTCCTCATTACCCCTGGAAGTTCCGGATGTACAAAAACTTTTAAGGTTTGGCAGCAGTGGTTCAAATGTTGTGGGCGGTCAGGGTGATATTCTGGTGATACCTGTTCATAAAAATAAGCTGGATGAATATATAGAACAGGGTAAGCTTAAAGATGCTGATATTGAAAATGCATTTGAGCGGATAGAGTTTGTAACAGCTACTGACAGGGATGCGGCGGTATATGGGCTGATAGATGACCTGCAGAACAGGAATTTTACCGTGCAAACAATTGAGAACGCTAAAGGATGCTGGTTCTTTTACATTATTACCCAGTCTGACCAGGTAGCGCTGCTCAGCAGGAAATATTATCCGGATAAGAAACTTGCAGATCTTGCTGCCACCAATGTTTCCTATATCGGCACATTTATTACGAATTACAGGAAGTTTACCCATATCCAGACTTCCATTTCATCTTTTGAAATCGAATTGAATTTGTCAGATTATCCTGCCTACCTGCAACAAATGGCTGAGGATAAAACGCTTTACCTGGAAAGGAAAGCTGCATTTATGGATCACCTCTTGTCAAGATTTGCAGAATCTTTTACTGACTTTGCTTTGCTTTCCTACAATACATTGAATGAAGAAGAATTAAAGCAACAGAACATACGGCATAAAAATAATTATTTGTCATCTTATGAAAGTTTAGGACGCAACCGTGGCAGGGCATATGATTACAAGGTAAATGGATGGAACCGGCAGAATATCTCGGGGTTTGAAGAAAGAGTTAAAGCATTGGCAGGCATCAACAATTGCGGACAGGGCTTATGCCATTTTGAAGTGCATGAATATACTGCTCAATTTTACTGGTTGGTTTCTGCGGCGGATAAGAATATTTTCAGATCTACTTCAATGTTTGATTCCGTTGCAGAAGCCGCAACCGACCTGGGGATCTTCATAGCTTCATTGAAAAATGAAACCGTATATGAAAATGCTGTAACATCTTTTCATGATAAACCTTCATCTGTTACAGAATATGATATAAAGGAATCCTTTTACCCGGCGCAGGGTAACCATCCACATGAAACATCTGTTTTGTCTGGTCATCTGAAACAACTATTGCAGGGCACTCCCGGTACGGGTGACATATTTGTTAGCGACCAGGTTTATAAACTTCAACTTGTAAATAACCGGAATGAAGTGATCCGGACTTCCAAACAGATCATAGAATCGCAAAGCAAGGCCTTATCGGCAACGAGGTCCTTATTAAGAAAGGTCAATGATGAAGAATGGGAAGCTGTGCATCCGGTGCAACAAAAACTGGAATTAAAAGCTGCAAAAGAAGACCCTTCCAGACTGGTGGATATTTCTCATTTTACAAAAAATGTAAGGCCCTGCCCGGAAGAATATAAATGGATATTGTGTAATGAGAAAGGCGATGCTTTATTTGAAAGCAGCCAGACCTATGCATCCGGAAAGGAAGCCGTTGAGCGTATGCTCAATGAGTTAACTTCTTTTGAAGTGAATGAAAATTCAATCAGCATTTTATCAACTGAAGAAGGATCCAGGTTACAAGTTCATACGGACGATGGAATGCTTTTGGCCGTATCACCCGTTTTCAATGAGGAATCGGAAAGAACGGATGCCATCCGGTTCATAATTGAATTTAGCCAAAAGGAAAAAAACGATAGCCAGTATACCTATAAACTCCGGGATGCCTGCCATTGGGAAGTGGCTTTTGATAATGGCCTGGTATTTCAAAGTATGGCCCTGCTTGCAGACCAGGATAATGCAATGAATTCCTGGCGCAAGCACAGACATGCGTTCAGGGTAGCTGAAAATTACAGCTGGGACTGGGATGAGGAAGGGCAACAGCGTTTGTCTGTAAAAGATGAAACGGAAAGTGTGATTGCCAGGTTGATCGCGGGGACTGAACAAAATGGTTTGGCAGAGGATATCTTCAATGCTATTCAGCTTTCTTTGAATGAGAAAAAATTCAGGGTTACCACAGTTAAAACGGACGAAGGGTTTGGATTCAGCTTGCGTGATAATGATGGTTTGATGCTGCTTTCAGGATATGAGGTATATAAAAGCCGAGGTGCAGCTTTCCTGGTTCTTCTCCGTGCTCTTGAAAAAGGCCGCATGGAATCCATGTATCTTAAATCTGGTGATGAGGGAAATCACCAGTTTACGTTCTTTCTTAAAAATGATGATCAACAATTCCTTGCAGAACATCCTTTTTTCTATGATTCACCAATGGAACGGGATCAGGTTCTACACAACACAATTAGTTTTCTTCAAAACAAGCAAAGGCCTGCAAAAGAGGAAAAGCAGGATATCAGATTTGGTTATGCTCTTGGATTTGAAGGCCGGGAATTGTTTACTTCTGTTCAGAAATTTCGCAATGCGCGGGAAGCTTCGGAAAATGCCACCCAGGTTCTGATCCTGGCATCGTTAGCTGAAAATTACCGGTATGATAAAGAACCCGCCTCTGGCGAATATATATTGATGATTACCCAGGGCAACCAAGTATTGGCGAAACTGCCGGACAGCTATGCAAATGAAACGATTGCGGAAGGAGCAATGAGTGAGATAATTCAGGCAATCGGTTCACAGATGTACCATGTTCAACTGCAAACAATAGATTATAAATGGCAATTCCGTATATCACTTGGTCTTGGTAATAACCGCGCACAATTTCAAAGCGATAATGAATATGATAATCCGGATGATGTGCTGACAGCTTTTAGTAAGATGTCGATGGACGTAAATAGCCTGAAGATCCATAGATCCGGTGAGCAGGTACAGCTCACTTCAAAATTCAGGATCAATAAGTTGCCTGTCACGGCATCAGCCTTTGACATGCAAAGTGGAGCATCAGCAGAAACGGCACTTGCAGTTTCACAGGCGCTATATCAGCTTGTAACAAGTGAAAACAAAAAAGCCTTGCAGCGATGGGTTAAAAAAGATGAATCAACAGGGCAGGGCAACTGGGTTTACCGGCTGGTGAACAAAGGGGACTATTATGCTTACCATTTGAATTGCAAAGAAGGGAAGGACTATTCTTCGCAATACATAAAAAGCCTGCATGCTTCGGTGAATGGCCAGCCTGATTATTTGTTATTGTGTCATGGTCCTGAGATCGTGCGTAAAAGAAAAGACCCGGTTACAGGTATCATCACCTATCATTATTTAATAAAAGCACGGAATATTTTCTATCCGGCAGATCCTGGTAAGGAGCTGGTGTTATTTATCAGTACCCAGGGATTTGTTTCACATCAGGATGCTTTACGATCTTTCGAAGATAATTACCTGTTGATCCTTAAAAGAGCTTCAAAGTCGTTGCACTACGGAAATGACAGGTTTATTTCACTGACAGAAATCATCAGGGATGATGGTGCATGCCGTATGAATGCAGATCCTGTTGTGTATGTACCGAAGGAAACGCTTGAAATATTTTTTGGAAGCGATACAGATAAAACTATAAAAGAACTGGTGGAGATGGCTAAGAGCTATCCAATCCGCCTAAGTGGTAAGAATGGATACAAGTTTAGTTTTTACGACTATAAAAAGAAGTTCAGTTATTTTATAAGTTCAGCCATCTACCAATCGCCGGTAGAGGCCATGAAGGCATTTCTTATATTGCTGGTTCTGATAAAAAGCAAAAGGAACTTTTATCATTACTGCGATCCCGATACGGGAAATACATTCATAGTTATACGGGAAGTGTTATTGGAAAGCAGGCGCCGTTTTCTTACACAGGACGATGCATGGGGACAACATGGCCTGGAAAAACTGATTGGCGTCTCCCAAACAAAAGAGGCATTTCATATTTCAGTGAATCCGGATGATTGTTGTTTTTCATTTTTTGTGGCCTGCAAATCAAAGATCATCCATCCATGTACCTATGATACCCAGGCCTCACGGGATAAAGCATTGCAAAAATTAAAAAAAGATTTTTCAGATTATCAATTGCCCATTCTCCCTGAACTAAAACCTTCTTCCGGTCAGCAGTTTGAGATCTGGTATAAAGGGAAATTACTGGCTATGCTGCCCTCCGATATGCAGGATCTTAAAAATGGAATATGCCACTCCGGATTATTTGACCTGCTAGAAGCTATATTGAACCTTGGGCCATGTGTTGACATTGACCGGTCAGGAAGATTTGTGATAGCTGATGAAAATGATAAGGTATTGGCTTACCTGGACAATCCTTTATTTACCAGGGAAGAATGGATCAGCGAACTGGTTGATATGGCCGGCCATTTCCCGGTATATAGAAAAGACAACAGTTATTATTTCAGGATACCTTATCCCGGAAAACCTGAAGATGTTACATTGGCCGATCCATGTGGATGTGGTGAACAGCTGCCAACTGAACCGGCATCGTGTTATACAGCATGGAGCGGTGGTTGCTATAATAGTTGTGAAGAAGCATTTGCCGCTTTACATTCTTTACGTGAAAAATTCAGGAATGAAAATAATTATCATCCGGTTTTTGATTGCATATGCGGGTCGTACCGGATTGAATTCATAGAAGAAGATGAGGTAATTGCATTTAACCCGCAGTGTTATCCTAACCGTGAATTGGTTTGCGATGCAGTAGATAAAGCGCAAAAACTCATCAATTGTGAGGGAATGCACCTTGTTGAACATATCCTGTTGCGCCCGCGTTGTCCGGAACATTGTGAATGTCTGATACCTGATTGCCCTGATCCGGATTGCAGGTTTATTTGGGAAGCAGAAGAAAAGGATCCATGTAAACCCGAAGGCAGCGACCCCTGTTTTATTCCTGGCAAGGATCCATATTCATGTATCGCAACCGTAATATTACCTGCCTGGCCACAAAGGTTCAATACCCTGGCCAGCCGTGATCTGGTGAACAGGATTTTATACAGGGAGGCGCCTTCTCATATTTTGTTGCGCATACTTTGGGTATCGCCTAAGGACCTGTGCGCTATTGAATCCAATTATAAGTTGTGGTTACGGTGGCTGGCCAATAAAAACAATTATTGTGGCAAACCTTTCGATCACTGCAGTTTCATCAATCTTCTTTTCAATACCCGTCTTGATTGCTGGTGGCCTCAGGATTATTGTGAAACATGCAGCGATGACCATAAAAGCGATACCAATTGTGTTGAGTTGAACAACCAGGAAGACCGGGGCAATGCCTGCAATATTACAGTGAATGATGTTTATTGCTGGAACACGCCGGATTGCTGTTTTGAATATAATCGTATTGACCTCAGTCCGGAAAAAGAAAATGAAAAGATGAAGCTCATTAGGAAACGCACCTCCGCCTACCTGGAAAAACTTGGGGCCCTGCAGGAAGAATGGGCAGGTGATAAAAATATAGGTCGGGCCCTCAGCTATGTTAAGGGCAATAAGCCTGATGAAGAAAAGCTGATCCGCATAGCAAAGTTGTTTTCAGAAACAGATAACCTTGATGAGGAACAGCAGATCGTTTACAGGGAAATAAAGCACATCATGCTTGCATTTTATCTTGACAGGAGTTTGCTTGACCAGTATGATTCTCAAAAGCTCAGTGATATTAAAAGAACCATTAGGAAAGTAGATTCTCAACACCAGGATCTGCTTCATGTTTTTAACAGATGGAATACAGGTAATGAATTAAAAAACTTTGTGCATGTAAAAACATTTCAGGCGTTGAAAGGTATCATGAAAAGAAATTAAGAGTATACTATGGATCATTTGATCAAACATCAGGTATTTGATTTGCAGCTGGACCGTCAGCTGGATCCATTTGGGATACAACAAAGGATCAGCGATCGTTTCCGGATTGACATTTTACCGGAAATGGAGAAATTGTTTGATCAGTTTTCGCATATTGATGAAACTATAGAAATAGATACACTCAGGGTAGACCTTGGAAATATTACACCGGAAATGATTGATAATGGGGAATGGGCCCTGCTAATTAAAAAAGTTATGCGATCCGGACTTGAAGATGCAATTGAAAATATTGAACAGGGCATTAAAACCAGGGTTGAACCTTCTTTTCAAAACAGCTTTAATAAATGGTATTTTTTTATTGAACATGGATATCTTCCATGGAATGCCGGAAAACCTTCAGCCCAATGGCTGCAACAAGTACTGGAATCTCTGGTACACAGCTATGAGAATGCCAATAAGTTAAGGAACCTGTTGAAAACGAATTCAACTGTTGCCAAAAGGATAGCGATCTATCACACGCCCATATTTATTTCTCATATCGTGGAGTTAATTGGCGCCCATAAACAGTCCTCATTGCCCGGGGTCATTACAGCACTATCAGCCGGAATGAGATCACTAAAAAAGACACAGATTTCTGTTGATAATATTTCCTCACAGGAACTGGAATGGCAGCTATGGGCTGAAGTTTTACAAAGGTCTGCGGAGAAGAAATCAGGGTTGGATACAGAATCGCTGACTGAATACCTGTTGAAATCAGTGTTGCAGTTAACAGGTGAAAACCTCGTGCAGCTTTCCAATACATTTCCACCTGGGGGCAACGGGGGAGCACTGCAGTCAGTCATTGATTCTTTATTAAAAAGATCAACGCGGGAAAATACAACAGGAGATAAAAATGATCCGCAAAAAAAACCAGGTACAGGAAATGCGGATGAACGTTCCTTAAAATCGGAAGCTGACATTCAGAGCGCTGCCAGGTTGGTAATTCAAAAAGAAGGAAGGGAAGAGATGTGGCAGCCAGGTGCTGGATCAACACCTACACAAGGAAAACTCATAGAAGAAGGATCCGCCACAGCTGATCAATTGTTGCTGATGGAAGAAGGGATGTATGTGCACCTTGCCGGGTTGGTATTACTGCATCCTTTCTTTCATAATTTTTTTAAGAAGCTGAATATCGTTGAGAACGGATCATTCCGTGACACAAGGTCACAGGAAAGGGCTATATGTATTTTAAATGAGATCGCTTCACCCTCCGTCATTCATTTGGAACATGAACTGGTACTGGCTAAATTCCTTTGCGGGTGGCCGCTGCACCTGCCAGTGCAAACAACTAATGAATTTTCCAAAATGGAAACGGAAGAGATGGAAGGGTTGTTATTGGCAGCAATCGCACAATGGGAGATATTAAAGAATACATCTCCAGGGGTTTTGCAGGAAACATTTCTTCAAAGGGAGGGCAAATTATTTTATAAAAACGATAAATGGTATTTGCAGGTGGAAAAAAAACCTGTTGATATTTTACTAAGGCATTTACCCTGGACCATCAGCATGATAAAACTGCCATGGATGAAGGAATTGTTGAGGGTGGAATGGCTATGAACTTATTTATATGTAATGAAGGCTGCTACTACAAAAACAGCAACAGTGAAGCCGGCTTCCAAAGAGTCTCCTTTTTTTAATAAAAACAGGGGAGAAGATTTCTTTCATGGCAACAAAGCAGAGAATAGTTTTTTCGGTAGCAGGTCAGCGAAGGGTGTGCAGACTAAACTTACTGTAGGAAAGCCAAATGATCCCTATGAAAAAGAGGCTGATGCCATGGCAGACCGGGTAGTGCAGCGTTTTTCAGAATCATCTCCTGTAATTCAGAAAAAAGAAACAGCTGGCAAAAATAATGGATCATTTATCCAGGCAAAATGCAGCAAGTGCGAACAGGAAGAGAAGCTTCAGAAAAAGCAAAAAAATGAGTTGCTGATTAATAAAGTACTACGCAAACCAATAAAAGGAAATAATGATGAGAAGAATCATCAATACAAAGCCTTATTTACTCCAAACGATCTGAGTAAATACAATATTACCAGTCATTCAAACAAGATTCATACTAAATGCGCGCACTGCGAACAGGAAGAAACTGTTCAAAAAAAGCAAAATGCTTTACAGGATAAGGTCTATCGTAAATCAATTTTCGAAAGCAATGATGAAAAACAGCTCCAGAGAAAATCCCTGATCAATACAAATGGCCCGGTAAGGGAAAATCACGATCATGGCTCCATTCAACGCAGGTGTAAAAATTATGAACAGGAAGAGAAACTACAAAAAAAGGAAAACCCGGATAAAACAGCTGGTAAAATCCTGCTGAAACCGGATACTGAACAAGTAAGGAATTCTATCCCGGTTAAAGTCCAGGCGGCTAAAAATATAAGCATCATTCAGCCTGCGCCTGGGAACCCGATTCAGCAGAAATGTTCTTCCTGCGAAAATGAAGAGAAGGTTCAGGCGAAAGATGAAGAAGATGACAATGTATCAAAACCCAGAATTCATAAGAAGCCGGTATTTGAATCTGAAAATAATCAGGATGAGACCATTCAAAGGAAATGCAGAGAGTGTGAAGAAGGATCAGAGGTTCTTCTAAAGAGGGAAGGAATTATTCAAAGAGATTTTAGTGAAGAAGGATTTGCCGGTGGTGGCTCACGTGATGCAATAATTGCAGCTGCAAAAGGAGAATTAGGAAAAGTGCGGGCAAGGGAAAATGATGGAACAGGAAAACGGGTTGGAAGTGAAAGACTACTGGAATATTTCCATTTGGCTGCCCCAGGTGTTTGGGATGATAGTATAATTGAAACGCATGGTGCCGCTATGCCTTCCTGGTGCGGCATTTTCAGTGTGTGGGCTCATAAAAAAGCCGGCAGGGATATTGGCAACTGGCAAATGGGCAAAGGCGTTTCGGCTTTTGGTACATTAACAACAACGGATAGTCCTCAGCCAGGCGATATTGGATATATTGACAAGCCCTACCAGCATCATTGTATCGTTCACAGAATTGATGGCGATACCATTCACACAATTGATGGTAATAGTGGTCTGCAAAGTGAGGTTGTTGAAAACTCCCGGCCACGGTCAAAATTTTCCGGATTTTTTACAGCTTTTGGTGGGGGAACTGAAACCATAGTTCAAAGTAAAGAAGAAAATAATAACGGTCATGTACAATTGAAATCAGAAGAGCATGCTGCTTCTGCTTCCATTGAACAACAGTTGAACAATTCTAAAGGTAAAGGACAGTCTTTACCTGAAGCTGCCAGGTCAGGAATGGAGCATGGTTTTAGCGCAGACTTCAGTAATGTCAGGATCCACACGGATAGCAATGCGGTTCAAATGAGTAAAGACCTGCATGCCCATGCATTTACCCATGGAAGCGATATTTATTTTAATAATGGAAAATTTGACACCGGCAGTTCCTCAGGTCAGCGTTTGCTTGCTCACGAATTAACGCATGTTGTTCAGCAGGGCAGTGCTCCCGCAGGCATAGTTAACCGGTCGTCAGTTTCTGATGAATCCCCAGCGTCAGAAAATGGTGAAGCGGCTGATATGACACCCTCTGAGATCGAACAAAGTGTCAGGAAGGATATGCAGAATGATGATTACGGGGGAACTTCAGATCTAGAATCTGAAGATGTTCAGGAAGAGGGTGGTGCATCTCCTGCACCTTCTCCGGGTGTGGAAGAAGACAGTGAAACTTCAGAGCCTGAAGAAGCGCAGGAACAGGAAGAACAGGAGGATCCCGGACCTGCAGATGAAAACGAAAGCGAATCTGTTCCTGATGGTACCCCCGCAGAAGGTGGTGGTGGATCAGAATGTCCCAACATCATTCCTGAATTTCCTGAAGCACCCGCGGGGCCTATTCCTGAAGAAGAAGATGAAAGTATATATCGTGACCTGTTTGAAATTGTTGCTACCAGTTCAATAACCGGTCCTCATATGTTTTTATTACGGGTAGCAGGCACCAGCGCCTACCGTATTTGGAGATCATTGCCAGTGAGCTTCAGAATCAGGATTATCAATTTTGTTTTAGACAGGGCTATTACCGGAGCTTACATGGGCAGCATATTAGGCAGGTATTCTGATATGGGTGGCGGACTACTCAGTGCGGCGATGTTGGGATTTTTCAAACGCATCAGGATTATGCCTGATATTCAGAAATTGAGGATGTTTGAGAAGTTCGCTAGACTTATCCTAAGGGGTGATGTACGATATATGCTTGGAGTGATGAAAGGCATTTTGATGGGATTTTTCATTGATGGATTATTGGGAATTGTGCAGCTGGTAATTGATATCATATGTATAGTTCCCAAAATACTTAACTTCTTAAAGACAGTACAAAATTTCCTCAGTCAGCTTCCATACGAAGTGATGCTGATAAAAAATAGTATTGAAGAAATGATGGCTTCAGCGGGTGAGGTTTTGAATAATGCCATGTCTGAGATCATGGATATGATACGCAACCCGCACAGAATTTCTGCCATTCTTGATAAAATATATGCTGCTGGTGTACAGGCTGCAGAAAAAGCCGGTAAAGCCATGGCAGACGGAATGATCCGTTATGCCGCCTTGCCCTTATCTGCGTTAGGTGAAGTAGTTGGAAGGATTGCAGGACAGATAATTTTTGAAGCAGTGTTAGCCTATTTTACAGTAGGAGGCGGAACAGCTATTACAGCTTCTAAACTGGCATTGCGTGCCATTAGTAAAAGTATGGCGATTCTGGGCCGGCAGATATTCCGGATATTAAGATTGCTTGGCCGTGTTTTGAAAACAATAAAGAAAATAATCAACAGCATAATCAAATTCTTAACGCCCCTGCTTCAGCGTGTGGCAAGATTAGCAAGACGGGTAATAGACAGACTGGCGAAACTTTTCAAAACCTTTGGCAGGCACTGCCGCCCGGGTTCAATTAAGTGTAATCTTCCAAAGCCAAAATGTAAAGGGCGTTATGTTTCCAGGCTGGGTGGTTTTCTTCCACATGACAGGTATGTAAGACGTGTTACCGGAACCACACGCGACTACAGGTTAACAGGAACCGTTTTCGGCGTTCCTGTTCCATGTAATTATGATGCAAGAAAAATGCCCCGGCGACTAATTGAAGGAAAAACCGGATATCGTTATATGCCTTTCATTCAACGTTCCAATCCTGCTTTATTCCGTGCCATTATGTTCAGGTTCAACGAGCAAAGATGGCGTTGTATGGCCATAGCCGCGCGTTGCGGATATAGCTACACATGGTATATGCAGCAAGGACCGGTTGCTGCCTTTTTGAATAGCCGCTGGCATGGAGCACCACCGGTATTACATGTACCATAAATAATAAATAAATGACAGTTTTCACCAGGAGTATGCAGTTGATCCGCGATAGTGATCCGGGAAATAAGAACCGCTTTTTGAAAGTGGTTGATACATGTAATGCATTCAGTAAGGAAACCAGGTTGAGATATATATTCAATGGCATTCAGTATGAAACTTATTCATCCCATGCTGAAATATTAAAGGCATGGGCGGCAATGAATAGGTTCAACGTCGGGGAAATGGGTCAGGTATTCATGCTGACCACAGATGATAAAGAGCCTTTTTTTGTACTGGGTCCTTTGGATCGCGATCCATATACAGATATAGCAGGGATCGAATTTTCTTTCAATGTAAAGAAACCTTTATTGACGCCCGGAGGATATTTCAGTTTTTTTGACTGTAAAGAATTTTTCATTGCAGTTATCAATAGTTATCAGGCTTATGCAGGTTTTATTCATGACGCCGACCTTGAACAGCTTGTCAGCTTTGGTTATGTGAACAGGAATATTAAACTCCAGGTACCTGAAGATGAATGGAAATACATACCCGTTCCCGATATAGTAAAAGCCACTCCTCCTTTGATAGCAGAAAAAATCTCTAATGTATTCCCTCCGCATCAGTTCAACCGGCTGGAGATACCGGAAGCCATATACTGGTTTAATTACTGGAATCCTTATATGGTTGAGCATGTAGGGGAAGAAAAAATCAGGACCGCCCCTTGCGAAGTTGTAGAAAAACAAAAGAACGGCGGATACCTGATCATTGTTCAGAAAGAAAATCTGGATCTGCGCAATGCTGAGCACCTAAAAAAACTGGCAGCTGCATATGATCATTTTGATTTGTATAACCTGCAACAAAAAAATTTGTTCAGGTAACCAGTAATAAATAGCATGAGTGATTTTTGGTTCATACCATCCACAAGTTCTAAGAATGATCACCTCCAGCGTTCATCAGCGGAAGGTGAGTTTTTTGGTGGAAGCGAGAAAGCCGATCCATTTTTTTCTAATCATATTCAAACGGATCCGGTTCGTGATACGCCCTCAACTAATTCTTTTGAACCCGGCTCAGAGGATATAGGCGGACAGTTCCGGAATAATAATTTGAAAACGCCATTTAACAATAATAATAGTAAACAAACCCGTTTCTTCAACAGCCCCCGGCAAATTCAAAAATGTGAAACATGCGAACAGGAAGAAGAGGATAAAACTATCCGCCGGAAACCTCATGAAGCTGGTGTAATGGATCCTGCTCATACTTCAATTCAATATGTTCAGAAGGGAAGCGCTTTTAGCGATGCGGGGCTTTATAATAACAATAATGCAATTCAATTAAATGATCATTTGCATGCGGATGCATTCACCCATGAAAATGATATCAATGTCAATCAAAACAAAACTGATCATCGTACATCAAATGAGCTACAATGGCATGCAACAGGGTTACATCCTGTGGTTCAGCAACGGAACATTGGAAATATGGTTCAAAAAGATGATGAGGAAAAACCGGTTAAAGAGGAAAGTAAACAGGTTGATCCGCTATATAATCAGTTTATCCCAACAGCCAGCCTGAGATTTACCCTGGGGGAAGCGGTTTTTGTTCTTCCTCCAGAATCTTCATTTCAGCCAGGGCCAAAGATGCCACAGGTGCTCAGCATCATTCTCAAAAAATTATTGGGTGATGGATATGCCGGAACACAGGTGCCAAAACTGGAAAAATATCTGGAAGGGAAAAAAGACATAAAAAAATTCGGGTATCTGAAGCAAAAGAATGCATACGCCGGCGAATTGATTGGAGGCATTATCATCTCAACTGAAGTGTTTGAGGAGATACTCACACATTTAAATATTGAAAAACTAAAGTGGGTTTTAACAGACGAGGAAAAGAAACAATACCGGCTGGCGTATTATAATGTTCATCTTTCTGCAGATATTTTTAAGATGGCGAAGGAAGAAGGCCTAAAAATGCCACCCTGGTATAACCTCACTTTTTTCAATCGCCACATGGATTCATTTAGAGGCCTGCTTGAGGAGTACAGTACACTGTATGAAGAATTAGTATCGGGTAAGGATCCTGAAGTTGAAAAGAAAGGCAAACAGAAAATAGTACAGATATATAACATCATTGAAGCTGATGTTATTTTCATGGAAAGTATCAGGAAAGATAATTCACTTGCCATTAACCCGGTGACCCAACTGGCTTACAATGCTATTTGGAACCTTCCGGATAAAAAGAATATTTCCAAACTGCCGTATGCGTTTAAAAGCATGTCAACTGCATTGCAGTTTCTGAATTTTGCAAGACCGAAAGCAGACCTGTTCATTGATGCTGAAACACAGCTTACAGCACGCGTAAGCCTATTGCAGCAATTTGCAAATGCCAATATAATAGAAGAGAAGGATGTGGTGATTTTACCTCCTTTCCCATCACTGATAGTGGCTCCGGATCTAAACCCCGATAACACTACTGTTACATCTGCCACTAATTTCTTCCGGATGGTCATTGATTTTCCAAAAGTACATGGTTCCAACCTGGTGCATGGCGTAACAGTGGAAATGCAAATGGATACGTATTATTCCTGGTCCATTTACCCATTGCCCGAACCTTTGATGAAAATAAAAGAGAAGGATGAATTGGTTCCGGATCAGATGGTAGAGGCCACAAGTGAATTTGTGAAGAATTCGCCTGATCACCTTGGAACCCCTGTTGCAACCATAAAGGCTGACAGAGACAGGGATCAAAAGATTTCAATGAAAAACCTGGGAGTAGGTGATTTCATGATTGCAGGCCACGCTGCACCAATATATAAAAAGGATCAGAAGAGAGTTCAACATCCCAGTTCGGCAGGATATCCATTCAAAGTTTTTAATGCTGCAGACCTGGCTTTTTCTTCTGCCTATGCAGATATTGATGCAATTGAAGAATTAAAAAGACAGGCAGCAAGTGCCGAACCAAAAGAAAAAGAAGCGCTCCAAAAGGAAATTGAAAGGCTTGAAAACCGTGAGAAACAGGACCTGTTGAGTATGACAGGCAAGGATATTGAAGACACTGAGAAATTATTAAAAACCACCGGCAAACTTAAAAAGTTTATTGAAGATGATAAAAAACAGGGCCTGTCTTATTTTGGAAAGAAGGATGTTGATCCATTTGTTGTAAGGTTAAGGAACTATGATGAATTATTGTACAATGTCTATGTAATGATCAGGCAGATTTACCCTGGTCCTAAATATGGAGATCTTGGAGCTGTAAATGAATATATTAAAAACCTGAATGAGCAGCTTAAAGAACTCCGGGGATTGGAAGAAAGAACCGGCTGGGCATATGGATTATTCAGGAAGGGTTCACCTCAGTTCAGGGTAGTAGCGGGACTTGTAAAATCTGATGATGGTAATCTGGTTCCATTAATACTCGTTGCTGGTTATCACAAAGATTCTGATCCGGAAAAGGGTAAATACAAGATCAAACTTGTAGATGTAACATTCAAAGCTGCAGATAAGGATGATATGGTTTATGTGGGTGATGAAAAGTCGAGTGAAAAAGATGCAGTTCATAATGCATTCATTGAATTTGGAGAAGATAATAAATATGGGAACGGAGTCATTATTTACAGGTTGCCCGGCACCTCATATTCCGGAAATGTAAAGTCGGTTACAACTACATGGGAATATCTGCAATATGCTATCGCTGCACTTGGACTTGTATTGCTGGTGGCCGGAGTTCTTGCTTCCGGAGGGTTATTGACTCCGGCGGCTGCAACAGTTGTGGGATTACTGGGAATAGGACTTGGGGTTGTTGGTGCAATAATGTCTGCCAAGAATATATCGAACCGCCAGGAAAAAGGCACCCTTGAAATGGATTCAGAAACGGCACTCGACATCGTTAATATTATAGCGGGTGTGGTGTTACCTATTGGTGCATTGACCAGGATTTCCATGGCAGCAAAAGCTACGACCCTTGCCAGGGTTATTGCAGTTCAACGGCTCGATAAGCTTCTGATGGTCTACGACGCCGTTGATTTTGCATCAAATGTTTACCTCATTAATGCAAAAGTGAAGGAAGACGTTGAAGCCATCAAGCAGCTTGGCCTGCCAAAACACGAAGAAGATAATATGATAGCGGCGGTAACCTTCGATGCCTTGCAACAGGCCGCGATGATGAGTGTTTCGGCCTACGGCGTGGCAAGGCAGGTAGGTGGCCATTTCAAATCTAAAGTTGAAAATTCATCTTATCGTTCCTGGGAGCAAAAGGGATGGATCATAAAAGAAAAGAATGGATCCTATAAAGTAGGTGCCGATGCTCCGCCTTTCCTTAAAAAATATGAAGGTAATGCAACACTAACCAGGGCTGAGATGGGCGAAAGGGCAAGAAAAGAAGTTGTTGTAGAACCCCTGGATAATATAAAAACACATGATGACCAACATCAGCTGACCCTGACAGAAAAGGGAAGAATTATCCGTTGTTCTGAGTTTTGTTCTGACCTGCGGATGAAGTATGCAAATGCACTCGTTGAAAACCCGGGGATGCAAAAGCAGTTAAGTGATATTGAAGTTAAGGCCAAAGATGCAGCTGCTACAGGAGATAAACAAAAGATCAAACAGGCCTTACAGGAAGCAAAAGACCTTGAAGGATTTCTAAAAATTGCCGAAGACCTCCAAAGCATCAAAACAGGAGGTACTGCTAATTTGAAGGCGGGTGAAACAATCAGTTTTCCATATAAAAAGGGCAGTGCGCTGGCAGAAGTGGTACAGGTTGGAAAGGATTATGTGAAGCTCAAGGTAAAATCTAAAAGTAAATCAGGTGATATCACTCAAACGCTCACACGAAAGCAATACGAACAATACCAGCAAAGCGGCAGGATCATCCGGTGGACGGTGGAAAGGGTCTATCTCATGGAAAATCGTCCAAAACATTCAGATGACCTGATCAACACAGTGTGGGATACAGCAAAAGGACCCGATGGGCAGGTTAGAGATCCTCATACCAAAGAAGTGCTAGTATGGGATAAATCTAAAGACAGATCAAAACAATGGCATATGGGACATAAGCCAGGAAAGGAATACTCAAAATTAGTCGATAGCCTGATTGACGGAAAGATCAGTTATGATGATTTTATCAGAGAGTATAACAATGCAGATAACTATCACCCCGAACACTGGCTGGAAAATATCAGCCATAAACATGAAGAAAAATAATTGGTATGGAAAGAATTAAGATGATCTATTACAGCGTGATTGAAAACAAGGTCGAAGATCTGAAAGGCTTACTTGAAAACGGATCTGAAGATGCCGGGCTGATTAAACCTTATGGACAGGGACTTCTTTTACATGCCAGCATCAAAGGGCATTATAATATGGCCGGTTACCTGATTGAAAAAGGATGTAAGGTAAATGAAAAGGATACGAAGGGGTATACACCACTGCATGCTGCTTCCTATTATCATTTTGAAAATATCGTTGATTTATTGATCAGGTCGGGTGCATGGATCGATAGCGAAGATAATTTTGGTAATACCGCTTTAATGGAAGCTGTATTTACATTTAAAAGCAATCTTTCTGTTATTCGTTTGTTACTTGAAAATGGCGCTGACCCTTTTCATAAAAATAATACTGGTATAAGTCCTTTTAGTTTAGCTCAGGAATCCAAAAAATATGAAGTTGTTGAAAGTATAAACAGCCTGGGTAGCAGCCGGGGTCATAACCAACAAGATTATAATAATGAACAGGCGGATTTGTAAAAAATACAACATATGAAATCAGGAAACAGAAAAAAAGAAGCCTCAAGAGAACCTTCGCCAATGCCTTTTTTTGAAAAGGGCACTTCTTTGGGTACTGCTCCTTTTTTTAATTCTTCATCAATAGTGCAAACTAAAAAAACACCTAAGGAGTCTGTAAATGCTATTCAGTTACAACCTGCGGAAAAGCCGGATAAAAAAAAGGAAGAGGCTCATCCCGGTGCAGGGAAACCTGTCTTTCTTATCGATTCCATACGGAATGAGTATGTTTCAACCATTTTCGCTGAAGCCTGGCCCGGACAGGAAAATGATATCGCCTGGATCTATTTTAATCTTATTTCGGAAGCAAATAGTATTTCTGCACTTAAAAAATCTTCTGCCTTTAAAGAGAAATCGGATAATTACAAAATTGCCATGACCTCTCTAGGCGACAAAAGATACGGGGCAGACCAGCCATCATCAGGGTGGTTAAAGAAAACTAAAGCAACTTCTATTAAAGATTATGTAGATAATAATGCCTACTTCAAGTCTAATGCCCTGCCTCGCATCCAGAATATTGCTTCCATTGTTGACAGCATTATAAAAGATTCATCCAAGAATCCATATTCCGGCTGGACAGGCCAGGGTAACCTGGATGATTTCAATAATGTAAGTAGTCCCAATAGTAAATACTGGAGAATGGCCAGGGCCTATTACTGGTTGCAGGAATCCGGAGCAGTTAAAGAAACCTGTGTAAAACCAGTGGGTAGCGGCAAAACAATTCAATTCATTTTCAATGGAAAAAAAATTGAGCAATATTTTAAAACCAACAAGCTTCCCGACAAGGTTCCGTTGTATGAATTAAAATAAAAATTGCGCTGATAATTAAAAATATAGACATGGCATCTTCATCACTTACCATACGCTGGAACAAACTTGTGCTTGAAGCCATTAAACAAACCAGTATGACACCTCCTCTGGCAGCCAGAGCGCTGGCCATGGTGCATACTGCCATCTATGATGCATGGAGCATATATGATGTACGGGCAATAAGTACTACTACGGCCAGGTATATAAAAAAATACCACGATTGTAAAGAAGAAGATGTTGAAAGAACAATTTGCTATGCTGCTTACAATGTATGTTCACATTTGTTCTGGTTAAAATTATCTGACAGCCACAGGAATATTTTCCGCGATCTGCTGAATGATCTGGGCTATGATCCGGACGATTATTCAATAGATACAAAAAGCCCGCAGGGAATAGGTAACCTGGTGGCCAGGCTGGTGATCAGCCACAGGCAAGGCGATGGATCAAATGAACAGGGGATATTATATCATACCGCTCCTTATGGCGACTATACAAATTATGTTCCCGGAAACCCGCCTGTACCCGAACCTGTAAGAAATATTAACCTGTGGCAGCCACAAAAAGAAAAGGATAACTTAACGCAACAATTCCTTACCGCACATTGGGCATTGGTTTTATCTTTTGCATGGCATAATACAGAACAATATTGTACAACCGCTCCATATAACTCAAGAGAAAATCCTGTGGAGTTCAGGTTGCAGGCAGAAGAAGTGTACGATCAAAGCCAATCCCTGACTGATCTTCAAAAAGCAATTGCTGAATACTGGATGGATGGGGAAGGAACTATTACCAATCCCGGCCACTGGTGCGAAATTGCGCAATATATTGCTGATACCAATTGCAGGGATTATGCTGAAGCAGATACAGTAAAACTTTTTTTCACAATAACCAATGCCATGCTTGATGCAACAATTGCTTGTTGGGAATCAAAACGCCGCTACAATAGCGTACGGCCAGTAACTTCGATCAGAGAATACCTTAAAAAAAGAAACTGGAAGCCTTTTCTCCCAACACCTCCCAGCCCTGAGCATGTATCCTTACATGCTACGTGCAGCCGTGCGGCATCCATAGCGTTGCGTAATTATACCGGAAGTGATGAATTTGGTGCAGCCGGTGTGCTGGAGAAGGCAACATCAGTTATTGAACCGGGCAGACCTTTAGAAGATATACAATTACCGGTCTGGAAAACATTTACTGATGCGGCCCTGGAGGCAGGCCTCTCAGGATTTTATGGTGGTATCCATTTTAAAAAAGCAATTGAGGATGGATTTAAAATGGGAGAGGAGACAGGCAATAACGTTTGGGAAAGGGTACAGTTTTATTTAAACTACAAATGAACTTATGTGTATTATATCAATAGCCAATCAAAAAGGTGGATGTGGTAAAACCACTACTTCCGTGAACCTTGCAGCTGCACTGCAACAATCGGGTTATTCAACGCTTCTTGTTGATGCCGATCCTCAGGCTAACCTTTCCCAATCGCTTGGGATTGAAGACGAGCCATTGAATAATCTTTATACCGAGATCAAAAATGAAATGAACGGGGATGAAAGTGATATAAAAAGAACCATTATTGATATCAGGCCGGGATTGTCGGTAGTTCCGGCATCTATAGAACTGGCAGCGGCTGAAAATGAACTGGTAAGTGTATTCGGACGGGAGCAGGTTTTTAAAAGCCTGATTGAGCCTGTTGAACAGGATTACGATTTTATTTTTATTGATTGTCCGCATGCCATTGGAATGTTGACTGTGAATGCGCTAACAGCCAGCCATTATGTTCTGATACCGCTTCCAGGGGAATTTCTCCCATTAAAAGGTGTGAAAAGTTTTATGCATCAATTTCATAAGATCAAAAAAAAGCTGAATAAGGAACTTGAAATCCTGGGGATTGTTCTTACCAGGTACGACGAACGTAAGACCATGAACATCCAGGTTCGTGAGGAACTGGTGAATGAATTCGGGGATAAGGTTTTTAAAACATCTGTCCGGACAAATATTCAACTGGCAAAAGCCCAGGAAGCCGGAAAAGATATTTTTAATTTTGATAGCAGTTCCAATGGAGCAATGGATTACGGGCAGCTTGCAAATGAAGTGCTGATTCATCTGCCTCATCCCGCCACAAATAATGTAGTTCAATAAAATTTATTATCATGACACGCAGGGCTAAAAAAAACCGAAATCAGCAGGAGCACACTGAAACCTCCGGTTCTTTCTTCAGACAAAAAGCAGCAGTTTCAGTTCAGCGTAAAAAAGAAGGCGCGTTCTTCCAGGCAAAACTAACTGTAGGAAAGCCGGATGATAAATACGAGAAAGAAGCAGACAATGTGGCTGATAAAGTGGTGAATACACCGGCATCCGGTATTGAAACTGTACAAAAAAAAGATATCAGCACCTTGCAGCGCCTTTCTACATCGGAGGAAGACGAATCGTTCAGCACCAATGAAGAAAGAATGAAAAGAGATAAGGATATTCAAAGGAAAGCTGAAATACAAAAGGCAAACAAACCTATGGAGGAAGAGGATATGAATGGAACTTCAGGAGTGCAGAGACAGCTGGTTGCAGGTGGTGGAAGTGCATCTACGAAGGTGTCGTCGGGCATATCACAAACAGCAGGCAGGGGAAGGTCTATGCCGGCTAAAACCCTTGGTGAAATGCAGTCTGCTTTCGGGAAGGATTTTACCAATGTAAATATTCATACCGGACAGGATGCCGCAGATATGAACAAAGAACTGGGCGCACAGGCCTTCACAAAGGGAAATGATATTTATTTTAATTCGGGTAATTATAATCCGGAAAGTGCTAAAGGGAAAAAACTGCTTGCTCATGAATTAACACATGTTGTACAACAGTCTTCACAAGAAACTGGAGATTGAAAATATATAAATTGATCACGATGAACACAGATGCTGCAAATGAAATTCCTATGGCTCCAGTTACCAGTCTTCCTGTTGAACTGGTTTATTTAAATAAGCTGATCCGGTACAGGCTGAGGTATTATTTTGATCCCGGGCAGTTGGAAAATGAACCGGAACCGGTGATGCCTGAATTGCAATACTGGCAGTTGCCCGTTAAAGATTTTATACGTCAGAATTCTTTGGATAAAGCAGAAGCACAGGTTTTACTGATTGCACTGGCTCCGCATGTGCAGCCGGATCTTTTTGACATGGCCATTGAAGCTGCATTGAAAGGTTCGGGCGACTTTCCAAAGATCGGTGGTGTGCGTGGAAAAAATTTCCGCGGCTTCATGCCAACAGGGCAAACCATTCTTTTTTTATCCGGTGCAGAGAGCTGGAAGAACAGTTTGGAAATACAGCAACTCTTCTGGTCGGATCATCTGTTTGGAAAGAAAAAGATCTTATGGCTGGAAGAACTTCAGCAGGGCGAGCCAGCCATGAGTGGAAGGATCATTCTGGCGCAGGATTATATGGAAGTATTTATTTACGGTAAACCTGTTCCTCCACATTTTAGCATGAGTTTTCCTGCAAAAAAGATCCATACCGAACTGGAATGGGACGACCTTGTTATCAATGAAGAATTAAAAGAACAGATAAATGAATTATTGGACTGGGTAAAGTACAACGACCAGTTGTTGTACACCTGGGGCATGCACAAACGCCTGTCAAAAGGATACCGGGCATTATTTTATGGTCCTCCGGGAACAGGAAAAACATTTACCGCGGGTTTGATAGGAAAGGAAATGAATAAAGATGTTTATAAGATCGATCTTTCCATGGTTGTATCCAAATACATTGGTGAAACAGAAAAGAACCTCGAAATGTTATTTGCAAGAGCGGAAGATAAAGGCTGGATATTATTTTTTGATGAAGCGGATGCTCTTTTTGGTAAAAGAACAAATGTGAGAGATGCTCATGATAAATATGCCAATCAGGAAGTGTCCTATCTGCTTCAGCGGATTGAAGACTTTAATGGATTGATTATACTGGCCACCAATATGAAGAATAATATTGATGATGCTTTTATAAGGCGTTTTAATTCTATTTTAAAATTCCCATTGCCGAGTCCTGATGAAAGAAGCCGGATCTGGAGAAAGGCATTTCCTGAGGCAAAATCTTTCTGGAAAAAGCCGGTTAACACCAGGGGAGAAAATAAGAAGGAAACCGCCGATATTCCTGAACTGGTGAAGAAGTATGAATTAAGTGGCGGGAGCATAATGAACGTGGTACATTATGCCAGTTTAAAAGCAGTAGAAAGATGGCATCACGAAAAGTCTGAATCAAATGGCCATCAAAAGGAGATTTTACCAATAACGGAAAATAACTCCGGTCAACGGAATGATAGTAATTCCACTGATCAATTGCCGATCTATTTATCTGATGTATTGGATGGAGTAAAAAAAGAATTCATAAAAGAGGGTAAGCCATTCGTTGCATAGTACAATGAATGGTGCTTGATTGAGGTGTTGTTACAATGCCGGCTGGGTATATATGATCCACAAATTTTGAAATGCGCCCTATTCCTGTTATCTGTTCAACCTGCCGGTGTTTCAACTTAAATAAGTAATAGATCAATTTTGTGGGCTTAAGATCATTTTAAAAATTTATTTCATTCCCTGTAACCTCAGTTTAGCTTTGGTAGTCTGATGGCATAATAAATAATATTATGCGGTTTTTGATTATTGTTTTAAGCTTTTTCCCATGCTTTATGGCAGCTCAGGATTTGACTGCCAGAGCCGATGCCCTACTGTCAGCTTATCATAAAAATGACCAGTTTACCGGAACCGTCCTGATCGCGAAGAACGGTAAGGTGATCTTTGAAAAAGGTTATGGACAGGCCAACAGGAATAGTCACCAGGTCAACAATGCTTTTACCGAATACCGTATCGGGTCTGTTTCAAAGCCATTCACTGCCACGCTTATTTTAAAATTACAGGAGAAAGGTTTTCTTTCCATAAAAGACCCTTTGAGCAAATACCTGCCCGATTATCCAAATGGGGACAGTGTATTACTGGAAAACCTGTTAAACCATACATCAGGCATTAAAAGCATCAGTTCCATGAAGCAATATTATGCGGAATGGATCGGTGAGAAAACTGATCTTCCAAAAACCATTTCCAGGTTCAAAAATGAAGCATTCAATTTTAGTCCGGGTAAAAAATATGAATACAGTAATTCCAACTATATCCTGTTAAGTTATGTGGCAGAATTGGCTGCAGGTTCTTCATTTGAAAGTTTACTCGATCATTATATACTGAAACCTTTAAAGCTTGAACATACAGGTCTGGATAAAAACGACCGGATATCTGCACAAAAGGCGCTGGGTTACCAGGCATCGCCTGAAACTGATTATGCTCCTGCGCGGTTTAATGATATGTCCATCATGATGGGCGCCGGTTCCATGTATAGTACAGCCAGGGACCTTTTTGCATTTGACCGTGCACTGGACGGGGATCGTTTGATTTCTGCAGAATCAGGGAAGCAAATGTATGCAGTACATAAAAATAATTATGGATTAGGATGGGAGATCGATAGCTCAAAGGGAAAATTAAGGATAAGCCACTCAGGGTCTATTGATGGATTTCTTTCCAATTTCATCCGGTTTCCTGAACAAGATGTGTGTATTGTTTTCTTATCCAATTATTTTAATTCAAAAGGCCCCCAGATATCAAAAGCATTAATTTCTATTGTTTTTGATGAGCCTTATGAAATGCCTTTAGAAAGAAAATTTGTTGCGATCCCTGTTGATGAATTAAAAATGTACAGTGGTGCCTATCAAATGGAAAAGGGCCCGGCACTGGAAGTGTTCATTGAAGATGGCAAACTGAAAGGACGACTGGAACAGCAACAGGCGTTTGTGATGCTGCCGCAAAGCAACGGGGAATTTTATATTAAATCCATTGACACTGATGTGGTGTTTGAAATAAAAGATAAGGCAATTGTAGGAATGAAATTGAAACAGGGTAAAAAGGTAATGGAATTCAAAGCGATGAGAAATTAGTTTTCGAAAGCATATGCGATATCGTGGGATGTATGTACATCTTTTTTTAGGCAGGAAGGATTAGAAGATCAAAGGTGCATCTATCTGATCTTCTATCCTTCCTGGTTTTCTTTAATCAGCAGGTAAGGCGGAATAATAGTGATCATGAGTTTTTTCACTATAAAAGCTCCACACCTGTAGTTCTGAACTGCCTGTAGATATCTATCCTGTTTTTCCAGTTGATCGCCTTCCTGGATAAAAAAGGAAACTGCGTAATGTGGTCATGGCTGTGGTCAAAAAAACAAATGCTTTCCGGCTTTCTGTTCCCTTTGAAATAAAGGTCAAGAAATATTTTTTCTGTATTTTCTTCAGCCGTTTTTTCAATATTGAAGTTAGATGACTGAATTGCAACCAGCGGTATGCATAATTCCTGCTTTTCATTACCGGTATGATCAATGACGATCATTTTTTTATTGATCCTGTCCAGCGCAAATAGTCTGTTGTCAATAAGATCAAAATGTTCAACAACTAATTTATTCTGAAAGGCGATCTTATGAAATGCATTTACCAGCTTTTCCCTTCGGATTTGGGTACGCTTTTTTTGCAGTAAAGACCTCCTGATTAGTATGATAACCAGGCTCAGTATAAGTA
>CAMPIQ010000018.1 GCA_946886475.1 uncultured Chitinophagales bacterium
TGGTTACACTATTGCCTGCATTTTTAAACCTTTTAGTGTCCCGGTTCGGGAATATCCGGGGTTTATGGCATCCTAGATTTTACTCCCGGGCTTGTTATTAAAAACTATTATTTTACAGTTAATCCAAACTGCTGCATTTATGAGATTATCAAGGATCCCCCTGATTATCCTGGTATTTTTTGTTTCAATTTCTGGCTTTAGCCAATCGTCAGAAAACTATGAAGTGAATACCTTTACCAATGGATCATTGCTAGCCGATAAAAATGGTAACTCTATTGATCTTAGCGGTTCCCCCAACCTGGTTCCCAATACTACCTATTATGTTAACTCCAACCTGGTGGAAATTGGCTTTGATTTTATGTTTATGGGAAAATCCTACACCCATTTTATTGCAGGCAGTAATGGTCAGCTTGGTCTTGCAGTGGAAAACACACCAGCCTATGCCCTGCATGCGAATGTTCCCAACCAATTACGTAAATCAGTTGCTTATCCACCTGTAACCATCAATTCAAGTCCGGTCATAGCTCCTTTCTGGGACATGCTAATGACAGCACGGTCTGGAGCAACTATAAGGGAAGGGCTTTTCGGCAATTATCCAAACCGCTGTGCTGTAATTCAATGGAATGTAGTGATCGGCAGTAATTCAACCACCAATCCTTTTGATGGTGTATTCCAGGTAAGATTATATGAACGAACAGGGGAGATTGAATTTGTTTATGGCAAAATGAGCATTGGACCATCCAGCCAGCTGGTTACAGCCTCTGTAGGATTTACGGCTGGCCCCTCAACCAATCATTTTATTGCGGTTAAGGAGCTCACTAATTTTTCAGTTACCAGAAATTCAGCTGAAGAAAGTTTAACCCGCGAATTGGTAAACAGCTCAACGCCCGGAAATATTACCGGCCTGCATTCAACCGTTAATGGTTCAGGGAGAAGGATCCTGTTTGTGCCAGATTCCATTATGGGCCAATTCACTTCTTCGGGTATAATAAGGCAGCTGGCTACCAGCATGCAATTGAACTGGAGTGATAATTTCACCAATAAACTGGGCTATCTGATTTATAAATCTGAAGGAGGTGGAACCAATTATACACTGGAAGCCAGCCTTCCTCCTTCCTCAACCAGTTATGTAGCAACAGGATTACAACCCACCACCATTTATCAATGGATGGTTGTTCCATATACCGAAGGCAATCTCAAAAAGGAGCTTGTATTAATTGACAGCACAAGGTGTAGCATGGGTTCTGATTATACAATCGGACCTTCGGGAGATTTCGTCACCATTCAGTCTGCCATAGATTCTCTCCTTTTGTGGGGCATAAAAGCGCCTGTGAAATGGGAGTTGCAGCCGGATTATAGTTTCAGTTCGGAAACCCTTCCAATCCGTTTCAAAAAGCATCCCTGCATGGAATTGATGCATCAGATCACCATTCAACCTGCGGTTAATGCATCATTTCATTTTGTAAACAACACTACAGGCCCTGTATTCCTTCTGGACAGTATGTCGAACATCATCATCGACGGAAGGGCAGGCGGAACAGGTGGAATTGCCTTGAGTTTTGAAGGTAGTGGTGAGATCATTAAAATCAGTAACAGCTCAGACAACCAGATTCAATATGTAGAATTCAAATCCGGTAACAATTTACCAGGATTTAGTCCCTTCATTATAGAATCCACATCAGGTACCGGAAGCCAGAGAAATAAGATCAGCAATTGTCATTTTCATGACCGTGGTCCTGCCTTTAACCTTCCGCGTGTAATGATTAGTGGCCGCAGCACTAATGATGCATGGAGCCATTTTAACCATATTACCAATAACCTTTTTTATAATTTCAGAAGTTTTGCCATCGATGCAGATGGACAGGGCTGGCAGATCAATAATAATAGTTTTTATGCAACGCAGGCCATTACCGCCACTGACAGTTCGGGTTTTATTAGACTAAGCAAAACAGACAATCCGCAACCGCATTTTATTTCTGGTAATTATTTTGGAGGAAGTGATCCCACTGCAACCGGCAATGCCCTGCATTGGAATGTGGCCACCAATTTTTCGGGTATCGAAGTTTGCGGAAGCGCAAACATTACAAATAACAGGTTCAGGAGATTGAACATAGCCGTAATACCTGGCCAGGATCCTGCACAACACCAACTAAATATCATATTAACAGGTAAAACAGGAGCAACTACTAACTACACATCCAATTTCAATATAACCGGTAATTATTTTGGCGACAGCACAATAGCCGACAGTATCGAATTGTCGGGCAGCAACAATTTCTTTGGAATGCATGCAGCTATAATTGCCAATATTGGGGCCGGAGCCACTGATGCACAAATTTCAGGTAACCGGCTGGTTAACATTCATACCAATGCAGCAAGCACGGAGTTGGATTTTTCATTGATATATAGCGCTTACGGCTCAACTATTACAAATAATATTATTGGTTCTGTTAATCATGCAGTGAGGATAGAACACCGGGGAACCGGGCAATTAATCGGAGTCCATGTAAATGGAAGTGCAGTAATAGATAATAATTTAATTACGAATATTATTGCAAGAGAAAGGATAATTGGAATAACAAATGCAAATAATACCGGTTTGGTTTCCAATAATACCATCAGCCATTTGAAATCGCTTGGTGGTGTATCGCCAAACTTTTTTTCAGTTGCGGGCATAGCCAACTTCTCATCAAACGGTGTTATCGAAAGCAACAGGATTTTCCATATGGAAGATAGCAGCCTGATTGAAAGCGCAGGACCAAATTCAATTTTCTCCAACTATAGTTATGCCATTATCAGGAAGAATCTTATAGATGGATTATTATGCAATCAACAAAGCATGTATTCAACCTCAATGGTTGCCATTGAAACCGAGGACGACCATTCTTCCATCGAAAACAACATGATCAGGCTTGGGGTTGATTCTGCAGGAAATACAGCAATGAAAGGCCTGTTTTTTGGTTTCTCCAATAACTATACAAGTGGTCATGTACTAAAACATAATACCATTTATATCACCGGGCAAAACGCATCACCATCCGGACTCGTAGGCTCTCATTGCGCCGCCTGGTTTGCCGGCACCACCTTCATGAACAATATATTCGTGAATTACAGGACCATAAGCGGTACCGATCAGGGAAATCACATTTACCTGGCAAGTGACCAGCTCTATCCGCATATCATGGATAATAATATTTACCATCAGCCTCCTGGTATTAAATTCTCAAGTGGAGCCAATGATTTTGCAGCATGGGTGGCCAATCCCAATCATAACCACGACCATCATTCCATATTTATGGCGCCTGGCTTTATTAACCCCGAGGGACCGACAAGAACGCTAAACCTTCACCTGGTCAACCAGACCATTGCTGAAGGAAATGGCAACTCCGGCTATACCACCATTGATGATTATGATGGGCAGGTACGTGGTGCATATTCACCAGTGGATATAGGTGCAGACGCAGGCAATTTTACACCAATAGACATTGCTCCTCCCAATATCTACGTTACACCGCTTGCCGATGCATACGATACTGTAAGCCGGAATATAACGGTTCATATCACGGATTCAATAAGTGGGATCAGGCTGACAGGAAATACAAGGCCGGCAATCTGGTACCGAAAAAGTTATCCTGTAACCACCGCATGGCAATATGGGTACGGCCTTCTGGAAAGCGGGAATAGCATCAACGGGTACTGGAAGTTTTTTATTGATCATGCTTCTATAGGTATAACAGAACAAGGTTCGGATTCTGTTCAATATTACTTCGTTGCACAGGATACCACTGATCTCAACATCAGTACAAATCCTGAAAACGGAATACATACCAGTGTAACACAACAAATTTCATTGCCCCCCCAGCTTTATACCTATAGGGTGCAAAATGGTGGGTATATAATACCTCCCGTTGTTAATGTTGGTATAGGTGAACATTTTGAATCGCTCACGAAGGACGGAGGATTATTTGAAGGACTCGGTAAAGACTCCGTTGCACATAATTCAACAGTTACGGTGCGCATCACTTCACACCTTTTTGAAAATGGAAGGTGGGCATTAGACAGCCTCATTGCAGAAAAAAATATCCAGGTAAAGATTGTACCTTCTTATGATTCTGTGTTTATTATAAGGAATCAAACCAATATAGACAAGGCGATGATCCGTCTGGATAAAGCCCACAAAATAATTTTTGATGGAAGCTTCAATGGAAACGGAAGATGGCTGCGTTTTATAAATGAACATTCCAGTTCTTCTATAGGTAAATCAACCATATCCATTGCTAATAATTGTGACACTATAGTTATGTCCAACCTGGAATTGCAGGGAAATGCCAGTATCGTATACCCGCCAAAGGGAATTATACAGATTGAGGGCACAAACAGCAATATAATAATGGATAATAACATTTTCAGTAATATTCCGGGTGCAGGTTCAAAACCATCCCTGGGCATATTTTGTCCCAGCGGATCATCTGTAAATAAACTAACTGCAACTAATAATCATTTTGTAAACCTTAACCATGGCGGAATTTATTTTAACTATGGTTCAAAAGATGTCACCATTGATTCCAATCATTTTTACTGGAATGATGCAGCAACACATTCAGGTGCTACCTATTATGGCATTTACCTGATGGGCTTCAACACCATCCATCAGGTCACAAATAATTATATTGGGGGATCACAGCCATATTGTGGAGGACAACCATGGACAAACACTACGGCATACCAGGGTTTTACAGGGATCTATGTGCTTGCACAACACCAATATGCCTATTCAGCCGTCGAGAATAATATGGTAAAAAACCTTCGATTACCACACCAGGATGGAGGAGGTCTATATGGTATAATAGCTAATGGCAGGGTGATTGTAAATGCAAACACAATTGGCGACAGCACTATTTTAAATTCAATTGAAACCGGTACAGAAGCGGTAGGTATCAATACTTCAGGCGATGATGCCCAAGAGGTGAGCAATAACCTGGTTGCAGGTATCATGGTAAATGATAATGCGGCGGATCCTGGTTCTATTTACGGTATCTGGATAGGCGCTGATTCATCTAATGTCCACAACAACCTTGTAAGAGATCTGAAGATCACAAATGGGACACCATACAGCAGCAATGGAACTGCCAATGGTATTTATGTAGGCAATAACTCAAAAGGAGAACTGCTTGAGGCAAATGAAATATTTAATATTTACTCAGGCAGCAACACCTCAGTATCTGTTTCCGGCATAAGGACCTCCTCAGCCTATAACGGCGGAGGGGTGATTAAAAGAAACCGCATTTACAATCTTACCATTCCAAACAGCATAAATGGAAGCCTCAATGGAATTTATTTTAACCAGAATGGAAGCTGGACCGCCGAAAATAACCAGATCACCCTTACCAACAACCAGCATCCTAACAGTATCCATATATACGGTTTCCGTGATGAGGCAACAGTAAATACAGAGAATACCAGGTCAATTGCCTATAACAGTATTCTAATTGGAGGTGCACAAATTGGCGGAAACACCCAGTCATACGGCTGGCATACTTCAGGAATAGGCATCACGCAATTTTTCAAAAACAACCTGGTCATCAATAAAAGAACAGGAGGCAATGGCCATCATGGCGCCATAGCCATTAAAACAAATACACCGGCAACAGCATGGCAACCTTACATAGCAGATTATAATTTCTATGTTGTAAACGATACAAACAGGAGTTTTCTCTGGAATTCAGATACCTTATCCTTATCAGAATGGAGATCTGTTACTGATAATGGAGTGAACTCCATTGGGACCCTTTCATCAGAAATTAACCCTACTGATCTTTTTGCCAATGCTTTCATTGGAGACCTGAATATTAATATTTATCATCCTTCTTCCTGGTATGTGAATGGCAAAGGAATCCCGGTGAATTATATCAATGATGACTTTCATGATGCGGATGTCCGTTCTACATTAATAACAACAGGTGCTTCGGATATTGGGAGTGATGAATTCAATACTTCTACAACACCACCAGCTCTGATTGTATTTGGGAGCCATCAACCCGGCGGCAGCGATACACTTTATTTTAATAACGATATTGTTGCAGTGATCAACTGGGCATTACAGGGCACGCTTCCAACCATCAACAGCGCTCGTTTACATACTGGCACGTGGCCTAATGACCTTACCAATAATAACACCATTGCCAATGCCCGTACCATGAATGCTTATCTAAGTATTGAAGCTTCGGGAGGCAGCAATTATATGTATAACCTTGTTATGTATTATGATTCTTCCATGCTGGGAACCATTATGGATGCATCAAATATGGTGATCAATAAAAAACAATCCGGGGTTCCGGGAACATGGATGGCACATCCAACAGTTGTTACAACGAATACATTAACCGTAACCGGATTAAATTCATTTTCTGAATTCACGGCGACAGATATCAACGCAACCCTGTCTGCAGGTTTACCTTCGCCTGACCTTGAGCTGACCAATATTGGATTAAGTTCAACCAATATAGCCACCGCTTCTGTATTCCATGTAATGTTTACAGAAGTAAATAACGGCACTGCCTCCGCCACCAGCCACAAAGTGACATTTTATCTTTCGCAGGATAATATTTTAACGCCTGGTTCTAATGGTGATATAATTTTAGATGATATTGATTTTTCAAACCTGGCGGGAGGCGGCAGTACAGGGGCTATCAATCATCAACTTACCATGCCCTGTAATATTGTAGCTGGTAATTATTTCATATTCTTTAAGGCCGATGGAGATTCTGAGGTAGCTGAAACCAACGAAAACAATAATACCTCAATGATTGCGGTAAACATTCTTATTGGAGTATCATTACCTGAGCCCCCAACCATTACAACAACACCAGCTGCCAGCATATGTGCTCCAGGTACTATAACGCTTACTGCAACATCTTCTGGCTGCACATCATGTAGTTATAGCTGGAGTACCGGAGAGAATGGAACCAGCATTACCGTTAATAATTCTGGCAACTATTCCGTAACCGCAACCAATGCATGTGGAAATTCCACTTCAGGTCAGATGGTTACTATCAATCCGCAACCTGTAGTTTCAGTGGTGGCAGCGCAGCAGGTTATTTGCGCAGGAACATCAACGCAGATATCAGCCAGCGGTGCAGACAATTATAGCTGGTCGCCTTCAACAGCATTGAGTACAACAACTGGCAGTAATGTAATTGCTTCTCCCACTGTTACCACTACTTATACCGTAACAGGAATAACCAATGGCTGTACCATGGAAAAGACCATAACAATTACGGTGAATCCTGTTCCTCCTACTCCTGTAATTGGAATGTCTGGCAACAACCTTCAATCTTCAGCTTCAACCGGCAACCAATGGTATCTGAATGGTGTAGTGATCAATGGCGCTACCGCTCCGGTCTATACTCCTGTAGCAGCAGGGACCTATACAGTTAAAGTAACCATAAATGGTTGTGAAAGCTTTATGAGCGATGGATTCCAGTTCATACCTACTTCTATTAATTCACCCGGCCTGGATAAACACATCATCATTGGACCCAACCCAATAGAAAATACGCTTTATATCAGGCAACAGGGAAGCCATCATGAATTGGTCCTTTCAGTTATGGATATCTATGGGAAAGAATTGTTGAAACATACATTCACTTCCTACATTTCAATTGACATGAAAAAATATTCGGCCGGTTTTTATATACTGGTTATAGAAAACAAACGCAAAAAAGAAAGGATTCAAAAGATAATATTCAGGAAATAAAATTTAAGCCTCTCAAATGGGAGGCTTTTTTTATCCGGGTGATTTGGCATTTGCCGGCTGACCCTGGACCACATTCATCCATGGAGGGCATTCCGGCAAAATTTTATCCATTATTTCTTATGTCCAAAATTTAAAAATGCTTTTTATCTTCCACCAATGGAAGCAATTCAACCATTGGGCAGAACAACATTCGGTGATCCGGCCAATACAGGAAAGGTTATGACAGAAAATGAAGCGCTTTCATTATTGTACGAGTGGGTTGAAAATGGCAGATTGCGACTGCACATGAAACAGGTTGCAGAAGTTATGAAAGCATGGGCTTTGGAAAAAGAAGCACTCACGGAGGAAGAAGCTTTTAAATGGTGGCTTGCAGGCCTGCTACACGATGCCGACTGGGAAAAACATCCAAATGAGCATTGCAGGATCATCATTGAAGAATTGGAGAAAAGAAAAATTGATCCGTCCATCATTCAATGTATTGCATCGCATGGCCCCAGGCATTTTGGTGTGGAGCCCGAAAGTAAAATGGATCATATGATCTATGTATTTGATGAACTGTCAGGTTTCATACATGCAGCTGCACTCATTCGTCCCACCCGGTACGAGGGGATGGATGTAAAAAGTATCCAGAAAAAATTAAAGACGCCATCATTTGCAGCCCAGGTGAGCAGGGATGATATTGATGATGCACTTAGCCGTACCGGCCTGCCGCTTGATGAGGTCATTTTGTTCATCATTCAACATCAAAAAAACGTTTGAATAAGAGCTAATGGTAAAATTCGGGAAATTGTAATTACCCTTTCAGCCCAAATAAATGGAATCAAAAAGAAAAGACACTCTTTCGAATGTCTTTCTTCGCCTAAGGCGAACTTCTCATGTGCGGAGTAAAATTATAGAATTTACATAATCAAAATATAACCTGAATTTTCCTATTCCTTCAGATACAGCCTGCTGATCTCATCATAAACATTTATCAGCTCATTTGATTTTCCATTTTTATCAAAAATGGCTTCCCAGGTATTCAAAGGCTCCCAGATACAGGTTCCCCTGCCCTTACCACCGGGCAATTCAAAACTTATTTTATTCACTTCCTTTTTTAACTGTGAATATTCAACCAGTATCACGTCTCCATATTTACGGGAAAGGCTGGTGAGGTTATGCTCAAGATCTTCAAGTGTTCCATGCCATTTGGGATAGTATGATTGTCCCAGTACGTCAAAATGAACGCCGCGTTTCAACATCTCTTCAATAAAAAATTCCGATTCTTCTGCCTGCCCGCCTAATGCAATATGAAGCATCATGATGATATTAGGATCTACTTCAAGGGTAGCATCGGTTCCGGCCTTAATTAATTGTGCAAGGCTATCCAGATTATTTACATGGCCCTCCGGCCATACTATACCATGATTGATCTCATTCCCAATTTGCACCATGTCCGGACTGGTGCCCTGGTCTTTTAAAGCTTTGATGACCGATTTGGTATAATGATAAAAACTGTTTTTCAGTGTGGTTAAATCCTTTCCTCTCCAGTCTGCGGGTTTAATTTGTTTTTCAGGATCCGCCCAATAATCACTGTAATGGAAATCAAGCAACAGTTTCATTCCGGCAGCCTTTACCCGCCTTGCCATTATCAAAGTATGGTCAAGATCACAAAAGCCTTTTTCAGGAGCGTAGCCACTATCGCTTGCAGGATCGTTGAACAATCGAAGCCTTACATAATTAAAACCATGATCCCTTAATATCTCTATGGCATCTTTTTGAATTCCTTTATCATAAAACTTCATTCCCCGCGCTTCCAGTTGCGGAAGGAATGAAATATCTGCTCCCAGCATCTTATCAACGGGCTTCTTTTTTTTAACCGGATGCTTTGTGCCTGAGACCGTGTGATTTGGTGAAATAGTATGTATGCCGGTTGAAGCAGGAAACAATCCATCTGATCCTGCCTGGAATCTGATCACGCTTTCTGACTTTCCTGACTGAAGGATCACCTGGCATTTTCCATTGAATAGTCTTCTTTGCCAGGCTGAATCATCAAAGAATTTATCAGGTTCATGGCTGCTTGGATCACCGTTGCCAACGCCAATGATCTTTGCATCGCCAGTCCAGGTGAATCGCACAAGGTTGTTGGCATCCGGAACTTCTCTTCCCAAACTATCTACAACACTAATATTCATTACTGTGGCATCTTTTCCATCTGCATACATGGTAGTTTTATACGGAGTTAAAACCAATTCATATGGAGCACCTGTAGTTTCAACCTTCGTATATAAACGTTTACCTTTTTTGAATGCAATGGCTTCCAGTTTTCCGGGTTCATAATGAACACTCCATTTCAAATGGCTGTTTCGGGGCATATCCTTTTTCCCAAGCGACTTACCATTTAAAAATAATTCAACATGGTCTGCGTTGCTGTTCACCCAGACATCAACAGGCTTTCCTTCCTCACCTTCGCAATTCCAATGCGGGGAAATATGTAACACGTCCTTATCCGTCCACCAGCTTTGATAGTAGTAATAAATATTTTTTGGAAAGCCGCAAACATCCATCACGCCAAAATGAGATGAGATATTGGGCCATTTATATGGTGTGGGCTCACCACGGTAATCAAATCCTGTCCAGATGTAACCACCCAGCCAATAATCATTCACAGCAGCCAGTTTCCACCATGTTTCAGCCTGGCTTGCCCACCAGGGAAATGTAATATCCTGGTCTGGCACATAGGCCCTGATGGTATCTTTTTGATAAACGCCTCTTGTTGTAACCGTGCTTCCCATCTCCGTTCCAATGATGGGTTGATGTGGATGATCCCTGTGATAATCTTCAACTGCAAACTCCCGGTAATTAAAACTTCTCACCGGTATCACCTCATTCACTCCTCGAAATACATTGGGAAGATCAGCAGCATAGGTGGATATTCTTGTTGGATCCAGTTCCTTTTGTTTGGCCATCAGGGATTGTGCAAGCCGCTTACCAACTGAATTGGTCTGTATCCATCCTTCTTCATTACCAATTGACCACATGAATACGGACGCATGGTTCCGGTCGCGTTTGATCAGCCTTTCAAACTGGCTCATATACTCCGCACTACTATTAAGTAGCCGCTGTTCATCCATTACCAGCATACCCATGCTGTCACATGCATCAAGCAGTTCAGGCGCAGGTGCATTATGACTTGTGCGGTATGAATTACTACCCAGGTTTTTTAATAACCTTATCCGGTAAAACTGAAGATAATCAGGCAGGGCACTACCAACACCTGCATGATCCTGGTGATTATTGGTTCCCTTCAGTTTCACATGTTTCCCATTGAGGAAAACGCCATTGGATTTAATTTCAATGGTACGGATGCCAAACCTGTGTTTGATACTATCTACCACTTTCCCATTTTGCAATACAAGGGAAACCACGCGGTACAAATAAGGATCTTCCAGTGACCAGCGTCTGGGATTTGCAAGATCCAGTTTATGTGTTACAACAGTTTTTCCATTTACATTTAACACTATGGGCTGCACTGGCGACTGTACCAGTTTATTTCCATTTCTGTCGGCCAGATAAGAAACAACTGCGGCATCGACCTGAGAAAGATGTTTATTTTCCACTTCTGTTTCAATCTGTACGGATGCATTGTTTCCTTTTACTGCCGAACTGGCAAACATACCATTGTGAACAATGTGCAGATTATTGTATTGATTCAGCCATACGTGACGATAAATACCAGCACCTTCATAAAACCAGCCTTCATATTGCGTGGCATCAACTCTTACTGTAATTACATTTGGCTTGTCGAAACTGACATAATCCGTGATGTCATAGGCAACGCCCACATAACCACTTTGATTATTCCCCAGATAAAATCCATTGATCCAGAAATCGGCATCGCGGAATACGCCATCAAACTCCAGTTGAAACCTTTGACCTGAATCTTTTTTTGAAATGGAGAATTTTTTGCGGTACCAGCCAATGCTGGTTTCAGGAAACAATCCACCCACAGGCTTATATCCATGTGACTGCACATCAAAATTGGGTGAATTGAAAAATGGAAGTTCCACTGCCCAGTCGTGCGGAATATTCAATTGCCTCCAGGAAGAATCATTAAAGTTGACCGCAATGGCAGTATTATCGGTTTTGCCGGATTTGGCAAAGATGGCGGTAATGCCATAATTAAAATCTTTGGACGGATCGGCAGCATGGCCAAAATGAAACCGCCAGTCCTCATCGAGGCTGATGCGCTGTCGTTGGGCCATTGTAGCAATGGGCAATAAGCAGGTAATGAGCAGCAGGCAGGATGTAAAAGGGATAGACAACCTGAACCTGAATAGAATAGACAAATCGGATCGTAATTTCATTATACTGATTTTAAAACCTCGGAGGTTGGTGTTTTGAACCTCCGAGGTTGTCAATACCAACCTCCGAGGTTTAGTTGGCTAATCGAACATATTCCACTTCCAAAGAAACCGGAGCGGTACCGGTTGATTCAAAACTGATTTCCAATTTTTCAATTTTTCTTATATCAAGTGGCTTTTTGGCGGTTGATTCAAAATTTAATGGTAGAAAGCCAGGGTAAGGCCTCGGTAATAACATGTATCCTGATTTCACTAAATCTTTCAACGGGATCTCAATTTCTTTCCATTCACTGGTTAATTCAATATGGCTGGCATAAGCATCGGCATCTGTTGTGATCAAAGCAAGTTTTGCATGGACATTTTGCCCGGACCTTGCCTTCACAACTAACTTTTTGAACCCACCTGATTCTTCCTGACGCCCTGCAATTTTATCTCTGAAATAATATTGCCACCCCATTGGTTTACCCGCATCAGAACTGGTTTTAATAGCCAGCCCGCCGGGAGCATTTGTAGTGATATATTCTACCCTGTTATTTCTCCAGTCCGTATTGTACAACATCACCTCCTGCCTGTCAGTAACAGGATTAAATAACTCTATAGGATTCCCTGCCTGCGATACAATCGTCTGCCAGCTTTCATTGCGCCATGCATCCCATGCGTATGGATTTCCTTTAATGGCGCCCGGAAAAGTATAAATTTCCTCATTTGTCCTGACCATTATCCGGTAACTAATTATTCCGGGCGTTAAAATACCTGCCGGCAATTCAACTTCATATACAAAACCCTCCACCTTGTGTAGCGGTAATGTTTTCCATTGGGGCTGAGAGGAACTTCGCAGCTCTACTGATACCGTTGCTGAACTGTCAATGCCCGCAATGACAGCGTTAAGTTTTATTTTTTTATCCGGACTGATCTCATGAAATGGCAGATGGACCAATACCGGTTCTTTTATTGATGCAGGAGGAGCATAATATTTTTTCCATTCATCAGGAACATTAATTCTTCCACCCACATTTTCTCCTGTCAATAAATAAACCCCTGGTCTTATGTAAAACATGCCCTCATCAGAAGTTGTGGAATAACTGTTGCCTTCATTCGCCGGACGTATCAGAAAACTATTTCCAAGGTCGGGTAAATGGATACGCATCCTGTTTTCCCTGTGAATGATCTTTACCACTTCTTTTTCAGGCGAGGCTCTTTCAAACGGATCTGAAACAGGAATAGCATCGGGATAAACTTCCAGCCTCCATTGACCATCAGCTCTTTTATCCAGAAAATAAGCGCCTGTCCCTTCATATGTTACCACAGCTGAATTGCCTGTTCCTGCAACATGCACCAACGTATGGATGTTTTTAGGATCCGATGTGGTATTTCCTGTGTAATAGAATTCCTCACCGCTATTCATCTCCGACAATTGATGATAATAACTCAACCGGAAATCATCAAACAAAGTATCTGAAGGGTAACTGCCATAAGATTTTCTTAGTGGAACACGATGGAAAACCTTAGAAGCGATCAATAAGCTAATTGCTTTTGCCGGTGTATAGACAAGGTTGAGATAATGCGTCTGATACTCCGTGTTTCCATATGCCGTATACAAAGGATCGTAAGCAAATTGAGTTGCCCATTGAAATCCTGCAGTGCGGTAAGTTCTGGCCATTGCCGGATACATAACAGGTTGCATCACATCGCCGGCATCAAATTCATAAACCATTAATGCTCTCTTACGAAAAGCAGGAATGGTATCGCCAAAGGGAATAGAATAGCTGTCCACATGTGGCAGGAAGTTTCCTTTTCGCTCCTGATTGGCCACAAGGCCTGTAGGATACCATTGAAAGCTATGTCCGTCAACATTTGCTTTTACAATAGCATCAGCATACTTCGGCGATTCACTGATATTGTAGAACACTGGTTTTGTCCATCCTGTACTTCTAACAGCAGCGGCCATCCTGTTCACATATTCCGTTGTTCGTTCTTTTGCACCGCTATGATGCGGTTCATTATTGATCTCCATAGCAATCACATCAGGATCGTCTTTGTATTTAAGTCGGGTATATGGATTTATATGACTGAAAAATTGCCTGAGATAATTTTCCTGGGCTTTGAATGCTTCCTCTCTAACCACAGATGGACCTTTCCCATATACATACGAGAATCCATTGGTTCTTACATCGCGCTCAGGATATCCGTTGCCCCAGAATGCAATGGGCGTGATCAGGATCTTTATATGATGATCCTTTAGTTTTTGAATGAGATAATCAAATAAACGGAGGTGTTCATTTTCAAGCAAATTACCAGATGAATCAGTAATATCAACATCCCATACATGCACCCTGAAGGCGTCAAGGCCCAACCTTGACATATGATGCACATCAGCATCAATAGCTTTTTCCGGATCAACTCCCAAAGCTTTATGCGACCTGTATCCATAAGCAAAGGGTACCGTATAATTCACTCCGAAAAAACTGGCTTCCGACCTGTCCCTGGTCCAGCGCATTACACCCTCACCATCTACATAAACAGGATCCTTTTTATTTTGCGAATGTGCAATAACTGATAAATAAATACCAATCAGAAACAGGACGTGTTTTTTCATTCTTGCTCAATTAAATGCCAATAAACGCAGTTGGGTGCTCTTGTAAAACTAACCAATAAGCTAAAGCAGATCACCTCAATAAAAGAAAAAGGCCATCTGCTAATGCAGATGACCTTTCGGGATGAAATTTTTTATTTTAATGACCTGTTCTCACAGGAAGAGGTTAATTAATTGATAGTTACCGTCTGAGTTTTTTCGTTTAAGGTAATGGTATAAGTACCCGCAGTAGCCGGAGTTTTGAAATTATCGCCTCCTTCCCATTTCAGTTTCCTGACACCTGCACCTGTACCCGCACCGGCATCTTCATAATCGAAAGCACCCCAGTCGTTACCAGCAAGGAATTTAATATCCTTATTGGCTTCAAGCGCAAGCGTAATTGTCCATACTCCGTTGCCACTATAGGTCATCTGCGGAGACACGCCAGGATTCCATGCTGCCACACTGGTAATTCCATCACCAACCACCCGCATTTCCGTAGCCGGACTCATTTCATATTTAACATTGTTCACATCCCTGCCGTCCCAGATTACGCGGTATCTTCCGGCGGTTGCAGGGTTGGGCATATTAGGTCCATTTACTTCCAGAGAACTTCCACTTGGACCATTGGATCCATAACTGCGTGCATTGGTAACCGTGAGGTCTCCGCTATTCCAGTCATTATGGTCTATCATTTTCCAGCCGTCAACTGTAAAGTCGGTAACACCAACAAACAAATTACGTGAAGGAAGTCCCATAGCATAGGTTGGGAAAACATTAGCCGGTGTCCAGCCTGCACCTACTGCTCCACCAACAAATCCCATCCTTCCTTCCCTGATGTCATACTTCATATTGACAACATCGATACTAATGCGGTATACGCCGGCGGTAGGAACAGAAAGATTAGCACCGTTTTGAGAAAGGTTGCCGCCGGTTCCACCATAATTCACATCCCAGCTACGCCCCTGTGTAATTTTAAATTCAGCATTGGCAGGAAGGTAGATGTACATGTAATATAATTTGTTCAGAGCACCATCCCGGAGGTCTCTTACAAACTCTGGTGCTGATCCCGGATCCCAGTCATTACCATTCCCTGTTGCACCCTGGTAACCACCAGGCATATAGAATCTAAGCAGGGGAACGTATGTTGTTACATCAATTGCTACGGCATTTGAATAAGCAATGGCACCCTGTGCTGTTGTTGCTTTGATCCTGTATTCAATTTTTCCTGTTGTTCCCCCTGCAATTCCCTCGTTCATTGCAGTAGTATTCATTTCACCCTGGGTCATAGCCCTGGAAAGTGAGGTACCGATCGGCATTTCCTGGGGTGAACTGAAATTCTTTCCTGAGGAATCATATTGAAGCGTATAGGTTACCGTGCCATTGTACCCGGCAAAGGATGGATTCCATGAAAATGTCAAAGAATTCTGTGAAGCAGTGGCCAGTGTTCCTGTAACTGATGTTGATGTACTTACCAATACAGAAGGATCTGTAAAAGGAGTTACCATTACCTGCACAACATTTGATTCATATCTTTCATTGTTGTTGGCATAAGAAGAAACAACCCTCACATCCATAGTATGTGGCTGGCCAAGTGCATATCCATAATTAAGTAAAATGGCATTGAGCTCTCTTCCTGTTAAACCGGTTGAAAGCGCACCCCTTACTTCTTTGGTAGCTGCCTGGGTAAAGTTTCTTCCTGCAGTATCAATTTCAAGAATGAATTTATAGTTGCTGGAATCAGTTGCATAATCAGGTGTGGTCCATGAAAAGCTTACAACCTGTGTTGCTGAATCAGCAGCAGAGGCCACAACGGAATTTGAAGAAGCGGTTAGTGTAACTGCTTTACCTTTTTCATATTGGGGCAGGTCATCTATCTTCGTACATCCGCTAAACAACAGCACTGCAACCAGGAAGATGGAAAATATGGAAAGAATTTTTTTCATATAGCTCAATTAGAAGTTTATTATTGTTGAACAACAGTGTATTTACCTGTTTTAAAATTCACCGTTATCTTATAGTTACCAGCAGTTGCAGGAGCAGGAATAGCTGCCGGATCTGACTGCCCTGGTAAACCCATGTTATAACCGAGATCGCCTCCTGTTGCACTCGATCCCCCATATTGTGGCTGCCAAGCGCCAGGCGTTGACAGGAATTTATATTGTTGCCCGCTGCCAGTCATCAATGGAATTACAATCTCATATAGCGTGTTACTGATCTTGGTAAACTTCTGAGTGGCGGGTGGACTGTTTGTCCAGTCGCTGGCAACAGCATTACCTGTTATATACAATTCCCCTGATGGCGGAACGGGAACTGCAACATCCAGGTAGGGCGTAATGGTAATTGGAATTACATTGGACAACAATGGAACAGTATTGTTTGCCAGGGTTGATTTGATCCTGAACTCAATGTTGTGAGGTACATTCTCAGCAAGATTCATTCTGGTTAAAACCTGGTTCAGGTCTTTAACGTTGTAACTGATATTCAGGTCTCTTGGAATAGCAATCTCCTGCATATCGGCTCCTGCAAAATTGTTTCCTGCAACATCAGCCTGCAGTATATAGTTTACATCCTGCGAGCTAATACCTGTGTTGAATTGATAATCCGGATTTGTCCAGCTGAATTTTATAGCCTCGTTACCTGCATTGGCACCCGTAAGTACCAATGGGCCCGTAGTGGATGCGGAAAATACCGGAGGAGTACCACCTTCAAAGAAGATCTTGTTTTCTTCCTTCTTGCACGACCAAATTAAAAGCATGCAGGAAGCAAGAGTTAAAAGCAGCAATCTATTTTTCATAATCTAATTATATAAGTTGATTAATAACCTGGGTTCTGAACAAGGTTTGGATTGGTATTGATCTCTGCAGAAGGAATGGGATAAATATTCCTGAAAGATCCTACTGCTGTTCCTGAAGGTGAACCACCTTTCCAGGGCCATAAGTAAGCATTGGTTGTAAAGCGGTCGTACCGGATAAGGTCAGTCCTGCGCTTAGCTTCCCAATGCAGTTCCCTTGCTCTCTCGTCTAATATAAAATCAAGGGTAAGATCTCCCATGCTGATATTTCCTGAAGTATTGCCATAGGCTCTTTCGCGCAGTTCATTGATGTAGTTTAGCGCCTGTGTTGTAGAACCTGTACCACCTCTCAAAACTGCTTCCGCATAGATCAGATAGGCTTCTGCAAGGCGGAATAAAGGAAAATCCGTATCGGGATGAACAAGGTTTGAACCAATGGCACCGCCGGAAGTTACATTCCTCCATTTCCGAATGCTGTATCCACTTCTGAAATCACCTATGTCTGTTATTTCAAGGCTTTGCCCGGCAACCTGGAACTGGGCTCTTTTATCGGTTGTACCAGAAGGATCGTCAAATTTCTGAACCAGGGCTTTTGTTGTTCTTAATCCACCCCATCCTCCATCAACACCAAAGTCAGTGGGCGACATATCACCACCAACAGGCGCATGAACAAGATAAGTGGTGCCACCAAATGTTTGTGTTCTTTTACCATCATAAGCCACACTAAAAATAAATTCAGGTGAAGAATGATTATCTGCAAGAAACAGGTGTTGATAGTTTGACTGGAGGTTATAAGGGGCGGCAATTACTTTCGATGCATAAGTAGCTGCATCTGTGTATCTGGCATCACCTGTGTACACCTGCGCATTGAGGTATAAATTAGCAAGCAGCATCCACACAGCAGCTTTGTCCGCACGTGGATATTCATTTTGTTTCGGATCTGGCAAAAGCGTTTCCAGTTCAAGCAATTCAGTCTCTATGTAAGAAAACAATTCGGGTCTTGTTGTCTGCTGCGGAAGGAAAGCTCCAATAGGATCCTGTTCGGTAACGAAAGTTGGATTGCCAAAAAGATCCAGTGCATGCCAGTAACTTAAAGCCCTTAGAAATCTGGCTTCAGCCCTGTAGTTTTTAATTTTATCTGCATCAGCGCCACTGATCCCTCTTTCCGCAACTTTTGCCTCATCCGATTCACGGATAAACGCATTGGCCAGGGTGATCTGATAAAAAATACGGCTGTAAAAAGCCCTGATAAAAGCATCAGTTGGCGTCCAGCTCATGTTATGAAAATCCTTGATGGTGGCATCATTCCAGGCAATCACTGCTTCATCCGTTGGAAGTTCCTGAAGGTTCCAGTAATTACGTACATAATCAGAAAACCCTTCATCGATACCGCCAAGATCACCACTACCTGCCGGGCCTGCATTACCCGTAAGAGCAAGGCCTCCGTAAATCTTGGCAAGCGAGCTGCGATAACCGGCTTCCGTTTTGTAAAGCGCTTCAGCGGTGAGGGCGGCTTCGGGCGACCTGTTCAGATCCTTTGTGCAGGATGTTACCAGGGTGGCGGCCAACAACACCATTAGAGCAATTTTCCTATTCATATAAATGAGTTTATTTTATTTCAGTAATTTAAAAATCAAGATTAACGCCTAATGCATACATTCTTGGACGTGGATAAACGGTGCCATCTATACCACCGCTTAATTCAGGATCAAGACCTGAATATTCAGTGATCACGAATACATTCTGAACATTAAAGCTCAGGCGCATGTTCACCCTGCCATTTCTTATTTTACCTACGTTATAATTAAGGAATAAGTTGTCCATACGTACGAAAGAAGCATTTTCCAGCCAGTAATCGGACCAGGACTGTCTTCTTGTAAAATTCGAATTCAGGATCTCCCTTGGTGCATTGGCCAGATAATTCTGCCCGGTTGACACACCACCTTCCCAAACAGCATTTCCTGAGTTCACGTTATTGTACATGTAGTTGCCGAAATTGGCTCTCATGCTGAATCCTGCATTGAACTTACTAAATGAAGCGTTGGCAGAGAAGCCCATGAAAACTTTTGGTTCCGGATTTTGTACCCAGTATTTATCAAGCTCATTGATCACGCCATCCCTGTTCTTATCATCATACAATCCCTCAATTGGATTGCCATCGGTATCATATACCTGTTTCCACAGGAAGAATGTGTTGGGCCTGTAGCCAACAGAATGTTTCTGTACAGTACCGTTTAATCCAATACCGCCCACGTCTGCCCCAAGGTAAGTGGGATCAGTTACCAGTTGCAGTTTGGTGATCTCATTCTGGATGATATAGGTAAGGTTGTAATTAAGGTCGAGTGTAAAATTCCGGTTCCTTACAGGAACGGTATTCAATCCAAATTCAAAACCCCTGTTCTTGATAGAACCCACATTGGTCAACAGCTCGTTGCTGAAGTTTGTTCCTGCAGGAGCGGGAACACTCGCAAGCAGGTCCTTGGTATCCTTATCATAATAATCAAGTGAAACAGAAATGCGGTTATCAATAAAACCAAGATCAAGACCAATATTTCTTGATTCGGTTTCTTCCCATCTCAGGTTCTCATCGTATGCCTGTGGACGTACAACAGTTACATACCCGCTTCCAAACTGGTATTGGGCTGCACTATCACCATAGAAAAAGTTGGGTTGATATGCATAGTCAGAAAAAATATCCTGTTGGCCTGTAATACCCCATCCCAGCCTTAGCTTCATCTCAGAGAATGTGTTGCTGTTCTTCAGGAAATTTTCTTCTTTCAGATTCCATGCAACGGCTACCGAAGGAAAATTACCCCACCGGTTTTCTTCGCTGAACCTTGAACTACCATCCCGGCGCATGGTTGCCGTTAGAAGGTATTTGCTCATGTAAGAATAATTCACACGGCCATAAAATGAAAGAAGTGTATTCTGTGTCTGGAAGTCGGTACTGGCCGGCTCAAAAACAGTTCCATTTGCTCTTCTGTCAGGGAAAGATGGCTCTATCCTTTCCCAATCCTGATAAGAATAACCCGCAACTGCATCTATGCGGCTCCTGATGGATGAAATTTCTTTATTGTAGCTCAGGAAAGATTCAAAAAGTTTGTTCGTTTTATCCTGCTCATACATATTGTTGCTACCGCCTCTCGAAAATTGTGAAGCCGCGGTGGCAGGTACAAAAATGGTTCCCTCTCCATGGCTTTTATCATAACCAAGATTAAGGTTTGCATGCAGGTCGGGCAAAAAATGCAGGCTGTAGTCTAAAGCAAGGTTCCCGATGAAACGGCTCACATCACTTTTGTCCTCCCTCTGGTTAAGTAATCCAATGGGATTTCTTGGTCCGAGTGTATTGATCTGGGTTCCGTTCAGCCATTCCCAGTATCCGCCAAATTCATTCTTGCCTGATGTGATGGGCTTTGTAGGATCAAATGCAAAAGCTGAATAGATCGCCCCCTGGTCTGCAAAGAAATTTTTTGAATTGGCATACCGGGCATTGGCATTTATTGATAAATGATTATCAAATAATTTTGGTGAAAGATTCAATCCTATTGATGTTCTTTTCAGGTTGCTGCGTTTTAAAATACCATCCTGGTCAAGATAACCCAGGTTAAACCTGTAAGGAAGCCTGCTGATACCGCCACTCAGTGAAATATTATTATCGGTGCTGAAAGCCGCACGGTAGATTTGATCCTGCCAGTCTGTATTATCTGTTCCAAGCAGGGCAATTTCATTTGCCGAGCCTCTGGTATTGATCAGCGTCCTGAATTCATCCGCACTTAATACATCCAGTGTTCCTCTTTTTACAGAAACTGAATTTAAAGTACTGAAATTGACCTTGAAAGAACCAGCTGTTCCCTTTTTTGTGGTGATCAATATAACGCCATTGGCAGCCCTGTTACCGTAAATGGCCGCAGCAGAGGCATCTTTAAGAACCGTCATGCTCTCAATGTCATTCGGGTTGATCATACTCAATGGACTTGAAGCGCCACTAATGGAACTGTTATCCAGTGGAACTCCATCTACAACAATCAGGGGATCATTGCTGGCATTTAATGATGTACCTCCCCGAATGCGGATACGGCTGCCCGATCCCGGCTGACCACTGTTTGGGGTGATCTGCACACCTGCCACCTTACCAGCTATAAGTTGTTCGGGCGTAGTAATGGGACCTTTTACAAAGTCCTTTGAAGAAACACTCACCACCGAACCGGTTAGATCTTTTTTTCTGGAAGTACCATAACCAATTACTACGATCTCGTTCAGGTTTCCTGCTGTAGCTACCATCAGAGCATTTACAGTGTTGCCACTGATACCGATCTCCTGGTATCCATAACCAACGGAACTAAAAACAAGTGTTGTGGCATTTGAAGGAACCGAAAGGGAATAATTGCCATTTTCCGCTGTGGTGGTTCCTATCGATGGCTGGCCTTTAACTGATACAGATACACCAGCTACGCCATTGCCGGTTGAATCAGTTACTTTTCCTGAAACAACTCTATCCTGTGAAAAACCAACGGAGGATAAAAGGAGCAGTACCGGCAGCCCGATTGAGCAGAGCAATGTTCTCAGATTCATAAGCAATCAATATTTATTTAAAACTAAAGAAGCAGTCCAATGTGTATTAAGGACACAATTATAGCTAATTTTTAACTTTTCAAAAAATTTTGTACTGGTTTTTATTTCAGTGTGCCCTGCAACAGGGCATGTTAAACTGCCATTTTCCTGGGTTTATCTTTTAACCCCCTTCCGTTGCTTTTTAACTGTGTTTTTAATTTGTACAGTTTACCCGGTCTGTGGGGAACGTCTTCTTCCATTTCGTTCAGATCAACCAGCCAGTTCTTGATGGTGATTCTTTTTCTGAAATTTCTCCTGTCAAGTTCAAATCCGAGAATGGCTTCATAGAGATCCTGTAGTTCCCGTAAAGAAAATTTCTCCGGAAGCAGGTTAAAAATCACAGGATGTTCAAGGATCTTTTCCCGGAGTCTTTGAAGACATGAATCAAGGATCAGTTTATGATCAAAGGCAAGATTCCTGATCTCCTCTACATTGTGCCAGTGCAATTCATTTGCCGTAAGCTGAAGCTTATGGCTTTTTATATTCACGAGCGAATAATAAGCTGTGGTGATAACCCTTCCTGATGGATGCCTTCCAAGGTTTCCAAAGGTCTGCACCTGTTCCAGATAAACGTCATGAAGCCCTGTTCTGTTTTGTAACACGCGGTAAGGAGCATCTTCCATGTCCTCATCAGGCCTTACGAGATCACCCAGTAAAGAATACAGGCCTTCAAACTCTCTCAGGTCGGACTTGATCAGAAGAACCTTTAATTTTTTATCATCATAACCGAAAATGACACAATCAACAGAAACAGCTATATTGAAATATTCTAAATGACTGCTTTTTTCAATGGCGGCCGTTTTTAATTGAACCAGTTTTTGCATAAGCATTTATTGAATGGTTACCGGAATAGTTTTGGTTGCTGTTTTGGTTTTGAGCTTCAGGTAATAATTTCCTCTGGAACCGTTGTTTTGTATTGTTATCCGGTGTTTACCCCTGTTCATAAAACCATCCTGAATGGTTTCAATAAACTGTCCGGTAATGTTATAAAGTTCAATGGTTAGTTTACCAGCCTGTGGCAGGTCAATTTCTACCTGGTATTGGTTGGCACCAACAGGATTTGGAAAAGCCTTTGCCTGTAAACTGCTTCCGTTCCAGGGAATGTTGTTTACCGGAGTAACTGTAATGTTATTCACGTTCCGGTTTATAAAAACCCTGTATTCTCCAGGTAATAAACTTACACTTTGTAAATTTCCGGTTGCGGTAAAAGTTGAATTCTGCAGGTAGTCAAACCAGGTTCCCGAAACCGGGAAGGTTACCGTTGCAGATTGAGCATTGGTTCCAAAATTTCCAACCACAACAATTTGCGAACTGTCACCCGAATAAATGCGCATGGTTTTAATTGCGCCACCGAGATTCTTATCAACAGAACCTGAAAGAAAAACTTCTTTATACCATGGATGGTGACGCAGGTTGATCAACCTGCTGTAAACATTGTACACCGATTTTCTTCGCGGGTCATTTAAATAATCCCAGCGAATGGGTTTATTGTCAAGTCTGCAATCATTATTGATAGTTCCGTTGGTGCAGTAGTTAATGGAATAATCATATCCCAGTTCGCCAAACTGCCAGATCATTTTGGGTCCTGGTATGGTAAAGAAAAATGAAGCGGCCAGTTCCATGCGTTTCAGGGCAGTGGCCGTATCCCTGATATTATAACTGCCGAACGAATTCCCAAAGTTGATATTTCTATAAACTATCCTTTCTTCATCATGACTTTCCATATAACTCACGAGGTGTGGTTTGGTCCAGTTACGTGCGGAATGCAGCACATTTGAAAAATCCCATTCAACCGGATGTCCCATAGCGGCCTGTGAATATTGGTGATTCAGATGACCCCAGAGCAACAATCCATAATTTGACAGCTCAATTTCCTCCTGGTTGGCTGCAAAATGCTCCAGTATAGCGTATGAACCTGGTGATTTTAGCTGTGTTGTATCATAATAGGCTTTCCATAATGCTACTCTAGACGCATCATAATTACCCCATGCACCCACATCGCAATTACCGCCATTATTATCACATGTCTGCGTTTGAGTAAATCCTTTGGAAAGATCAAATCTGAAACCATCAATTTTATATTCCTTTAACCAGTGTTCCATAACACGGCTGGTAAAATATTTAGTGTGTTCCGTTGAATGATTCATGTCATACCCAACATTGAAAGCATGCTTTGGCACAGGATTGTACCAGGGACTGATGGCAGAGGGGCGGTTGTTTACATCATCCCAATATAATTGCACCATGGGCGATTGTCCAAAAGAATGATTCAATGCAATATCCATGATCACTGCAATACCCTTGCTATGGCAGGAATCAATGAATCTTTTTAATGTGTTTTCAGGGCCATAATATTTATCTGCAGCAAAATAAAAACTAGGATTATATCCCCAGCTCAGGTTCCCTTCAAACTCGTTGAACGGCATAAGTTCAATGGCATTGATACCAAGGGTTTTCAAATAGTTCAGGCTATCCATGAGTGTCTTCCAGTTATGAGCCGCAACAAAATCTCTTAATAACAATTCATATACAACCAGTCCCCTTTTATCGGGCCGGTTAAAACTGTTGACTGCCCAGTTGTATGCAGGTTTAGCGGTTTGCAGTACACTTACAATTCCTGTTTGTCCTGCCGGATAGGGTTTCAGCCCAGGATAGGTTGAAGCTGTGATGTACTGGTCATTATTTGGGTCCAGTATTTTTTCAGCATAAGGATCAGCGATCCTGATGGTGTCATCAACTATGTACTGATAGGCATACTCAGTTCCGGGTGTCAGGGGATGAAGCCGCAACCAGAAGAATTTACCATCCGGCGTTTTATTCATTACATGACTCACGGTTTGCGTCCAGTTATTAAATTCACCGATTACGGAAGCCTTTGATTTTCCCGGAGCCCGAAGTACAAGTGTAACAGAAGTATCACCAGGTTCATAGTTTATTCCATCTCTTACACCATTGGGTAATGCAGCAACCGGTGAACTGGCAGGTGATACAAAAATGTTTATTGTATCATAGATGGTAACGGAAGCTTCTGTTATAGCTGCTACGATCTGCTGGTTGCCAATGGCCGTTACCGTAGAACTTCCACTGATATTATCAACACTTACCGCAGAGGCAATCTCCACTCCATTATGGAGGAGTTTCATGTTACCGGTTCTATTTGCAACCGCCTTAACTGTAAAAACAGTGCCTGCCATCCAGTTCTGAATTTCAGGCTCAGGATTAAATGTAGGCTGGGAAGGTGGAACATCTATACGTACTGCCAGGTCGCTGTTATAAATGGGAACATACATGTCAGCACCATCAGCATTTCTCTGTGCAGCACAATTGGTACAATTCCCCTGCCGGAATAGTATTGCGATGTACTTTAATTGCTCATTGACAGCCAGGTTAAAAAAACTGCGCGGATTGGAAATGGTGAACTTCCATTTATTGGGTCCATCAGGTGTTGCCTGCGCGGCGGCTTCAGTTGAACCCCAGGTAAACGGAACATGTAACCAGTTGGAAGGTCCTGTACTTAAATTGGTAATAGCACCCAGGTGTACATATACATTGCCGGAATAATTCAACAACCCCTGATTGCCTTTGGTAGCATCAACCGTAATAACAATATTATCAGTTTCTTTTGGAAATGCAGGCGACCAGGTTAATAACTGGGCATTTGCCAGGATCACAATACAGGTAGCTGTGCTTACAAGCAGCATTCTCTTCTTCATAGCAAGTTATTCTTGGACTAAGATATATAATATGTACTTAAAACACATTGAACCGGAGAAATTTCCTGTATAATCAGTTTTCGCAACAGGCAACCAGCCATTAGCAAATAGCCGGTGTATCTCATCACTTCCTGATTGCCATCCGCATCCCTGAATGATTACAACAAAAAATATTGTTCTTTGCGGAAAGAATAACATCAAGGCTTAAAAAAACACAATGACCCAGGAACGGACAAAATCCCTGCAAGGTTTAACTGCTGTGCTTCTTAAAAAAATTAAAGAAGAAAAGATAGCTACTCAAGATATTGAAGAACTAAGGGCCGTTCTTCGCTTTCATGAACACCGCTATTACATTCAGAACGATCCCCTTATTTCCGATTTTGAATACGACAGTCTTTACAAACAACTTGAAGCATTTGAAAAAGAAAATCCGGATCTGATTGTGCCCGATTCACCAACACAACGGGTAGCAAAAGGACTTACAAAAGATTTTCCTTCCGTGCAGCACCTGGTGCCCATGCTTTCACTGAACAATTCCTACAACAGTGAAGACCTGATTGATTTTGACCGGAAAGCGGTAGAACTTACAGGCCTGAAAGAAATTGAATATTGCGTTGAACCCAAATTTGACGGAGCCAGCATTTCACTTATATACGAAAACAACCAGCTTGTACGAGGAGCAACCAGAGGAGATGGTGTACATGGTGATGATATCACGCCTAATATCAAACAAATAAGGACCATACCGCTATCGGCAAAATTTTCAGAATTCGGATTGGATATAGTAGAGATCAGGGGTGAAGTATTGATCAACAAGCATAATTTCAAAATATTCAATGAAGGCTTATCAGACCAGGGACTGGCTCCATTAGCGAACCCACGCAATGCAGCCGCGGGAACGCTAAGAATAAAAGATCCCCTTGAAGTAAGAAGAAGAAAACTTGAAGCCTTTGTTTATCATGTGAGCTATTACACCATCACCAATGAAGGAACCGAACTTCATTCCCATTCACAAACACTGGAAATGCTAGGCGAACTTGGATTCAGAAGTCCCGATAAGGAAAAAAAGATCCTGAAAGGAATAGATGCAGTTATTGATTACTGTAATGAATTTGAAAAACAAAGAGACGACCTGCCTTACGAAATTGATGGCATGGTGATCAAGGTGAATAATTTTGAATTGCAGGATAAAATGGGAATGACTACACACCATCCCCGTTGGGCCATTGCATTTAAATTTAAGGCACGGCAGGCTACCAGTAAATTGCTGAGCGTGGAATACCAGGTTGGCCGAACGGGCAACATAGGTCCGGTTGCCAAGATAGAACCGGTGCCTATAGGAGGCGTTACGGTAAAATCCGTTTCACTTTTTAATGAAGATGTGATCCGGGAAAAAGATATCCGCATTGGCGATACGGTATTGGTGGAAAGAGCCGGCGATGTGATCCCTTATATTGTGAAGCCGCTTGCGGAATTGCGTAACGGTGATGAGAAACCGATAAAATTTCCTACCCACTGTCCCTCTTGTGGTGATGAATTATATAAACTTCAGGAAGAGGCCGCATGGCGTTGCACCAATATCAACTGCCCTGCCCAGGTTTTGGAAAAGCTGATGCATTTTGCATCAAAAGATGCCATGGATATCCGCGGGTTTGGAGCCGCCAATATTGAAAAATTTTATTCGCTTGGCTTACTTAGATCCATTCCACAGATCTATCAGCTGGATTTCAGCGCTATTGGTCAGCTGGAAGGCTTCGGACAAAAATCCATAGATAACCTTAAACTGGCCATTGAAAATTCAAAAAAGCAACCCCTGCACCGCCTCATCTATGCTTTGGGGATCAGGTTTGTTGGCGAAACCATGGCCAAAACCCTGGCTCATGCAGTTGATCATTTGCTTGATCTGCAAAAATTTGATGAGGAAGCGCTACAAAAATTAGAGGATGTTGGTCCAAAACTGGCAGGAAGTGTTGTTCAGTTCTTCAGCAATGAAGATAATATTGAAATGATCCGTGTACTGGAACATCTTGGACTTCAGCTTAAAAATGAAAAAAAGAATTTCAGCACCGGGGGTAACCTTGATGGACAAACGTTTCTTTTTACCGGCACCCTGGCAAAGTTAAAACGCAGCGAAGCTGAAGAAATGGTAGAGAAAAACGGTGGTAAAATAGTTTCCGGGGTCAGCAGTAAGCTTACCTATCTGGTGGTTGGAGAGGATGCCGGAAGCAAACTCGAAAAAGCAAAAAAAATTTCTACAATCAGGATCATATCAGAAGATGAATTTTTAAAAATGATCTCATGATGTAAAACGGGCATAGAATTTATATAAATAACCATGACCGTTTTAGCCTTTTCTCTTTGAAAAAAACAGATCATGATTAAAAAGTTGTCAGGTGAAGCATGGAAACCATTGTTGTTTAGCGGGAGTAAAGAATTGCGGAACCGTTACGCAGTTTCCTCTCTCGGCAGGATTGCCAGCTATAAGGAAGACATTCTTAAAGATGGTAAACTTCTGAACGGTTCGCTCACAACGGGCTATAGAACATTGAACCTGCACCGCCCCGGACATAAAGGCACTTTGTACATCCATCGTGAACTGGCCAGGTTATTTCTAAAAAGACCTTCTTCAAAACACAAATTTGTTATTCACAAAAATCACAACAAACTGGACAATGCAGTAAAGAACCTTTCATGGGCCACATTGGATGAAATGATCAGACATCAGCAAAAAAGTCCAGCCAAACTTGCTTATAAAAAGCGTCAGGCCAACCGGGAAACCGGGCTCAAACTAACGGCCACACAGGTACGAAAGATCAAAGACCTCCTCAGCCGTGAAAACAGAAAGGTTACCATAAAACAACTTGCCGATAAATACGACGTGAGCGAAATGACCATGTACAGGATCAAGAGCGGGGAGAACTGGGGAAGAATTTAATACCTCTGCCATCCTCTACTTCTGTTGATAACCAGGTGCCTAAAATCACATTAACTCTTACCGTTCAAAATGAAAAACGTAAGTATGAAAGCCCTGACTAATGTAGGCTTTGAACTTATTGGTACCGGTGAAATGCATCTCTTCAAATAGTTCAGAACGGACCTGCTGAGTTGTAAAATTAACGGCAGCAATATGGAGTGCGTGCACCTGCTGGTCATTGTAATAGGATCGTTCAATATCCCAGCTTCCCGTATACACATCACCGTTGATATCATTAAATTCCATTGCGCCATTATTGTTAAAAACAAAACGGCTTCCTTCTTTAAAAGGAAGATCACTTATATCCCCTCCAAAACCTACACGGTTAATATCATCAATGATCCAGGTACCTACTATCCTGTCCTCGTATGATTTAAGGAAGTCTTTGCTGCAACCATTGGTAATGGCCAAAGTTGTAATAACAAAAAGAAAGGTGTAGAATTTCTTCATAGCTGTGGTTTGATATAAAGTTCCAATGATTTATCAGCAGAATAGATTAATGGTAAAGAACTTAACAAAAATTTTTTTAAATGGACGCTTGGAAAGTCCTGCAGGGATAGGCATGAACGATAATCACAAAGCAACGTGGGATAAAATAAAGATGCAATTCTCTTTTAGATTATTTTTCCCGGCCTTAACCTTTTCTTCTTTCCCTTAGGTAAAAAATGTATGCAACCAACCCGCGGTATTGAATTTGCTTAACCTAACCTGCACTAAAAGGCAGTAAAATGATAACAACCGGGAAAAAAACATGGATCAATGGAATAGCCAAAGCAGGATTGGTTGCCAAAGGAATTGTTTACCTGGTTCTTGGTGCACTTGCTTTTATGGCTGCATTTGAACTTGGAGGAAAGTCAAATGAAGACACCACACAAAGCGGTGTTTTTACTTCAGTAAAGGAATGGCCCGGAGGCATGATACTGCTTGTTTTATTATCCGCCGGACTTATTTGTTATATCATCTGGAGGTTTATTCAGGCTTTTCACACCCGGGAAGGTGATGCCAAAAAAAAACTGGGAAAGAAAATCCGTTATATGGCCAGCGGACTAGCTTATGCTTCACTTGCATTCAGTGCCATACAGCTGATCATTTATAACAATCAGGATAATGGTGATAAAAACCAATACTGGGCTTCAGAAGTTTTACAAAAACCATTTGGACAATGGTTGCTGGCTATTGGAGCACTGGTGATGGCCGGTACTGGCATCTACCAGATCTGGTACGGGCTTTCGGGAAAATATAAAAAACACGTGGAACAACAGGGTCATCATTCTGAGGTAGTAAATATGCTGACAAAATCCGGAAAGATCGGCTATGTTTCGAGAGGCATTGTGTGGTTGCTGTTATCGTGGTTATTATTGAAAGCCGCCATTGGGGCCAGCCCCGGCGAAGCAGGAGATACCAGCAAGGCCTTTCGCTTTCTGGAGGAATGGACACTTGGTTCTTATTTATTAGGGGCGCTTGCCCTGGGATTGATTGCCTATGGGGTATTCAATTTTCTGAGGGCCAGATACGCCCGTTACCAATAAAGGAGGTTTCTCATATTTTATCTATCTTCCTCGTTCAAAATAGATAGATCAAATGAAAAAAATTGCCCTGTTTTCTGTATTGTTTGCCGCGGCCCTGTTACAATTTTGTTCGCCTGCCAAAAGAGCCCAAAAGAATGCACCAAAGGTTACTTATGATTCTCATGTACAGGCTGTGATCCTTAACAACTGTTCACCATGTCATATTCCACCTAAAGGAAATAAAGAAGCATTGAACACCTATGAAGGTGCCAAAAAAAATATTGATGAAAGCATTCGTCGAATCCAGTTGAATCCGGGCGAAAAAGGGTTCATGCCCTTCAAGCACGCAAAATTACCTGACTCAACTATTCAGGTTTTTGTACAGTGGAGAAATGATGGGTTGGAAAAGTAAACATCCTGAAGCCTGTCTCATATTTCATAAAATCTCTCAAACCGGAATTAAATTCCGGTTTTTTATTTAGGACCAACCCTTCAGGTTTATCATGAAATAAGTTCTGATTCCAATGGGCCATGGAGTCACCTGGTTTGCTTTTTGAATCTTATTCAACTATGAAGTCTAAAAAGATTCCATTTGACAAATCCACAAAATCCATACTTCAAAAAGGGAGGGCATCTGCATTCCCCGAAAACCTTGAGCCCATGCTGGCCACCCTGGTGGGCGAACCCGTTGCAGACGAAGGCTGGCTATACGAATTGAAATGGGATGGATACCGCGCTATTGCATATCTCAACAATGGCGAAGTAGAAATCCGGTCACGCAACAATAAATCTTTCAATGAAAAATTTTATCCCATCAAAGAAGCAATGGAAAAATGGAATATTCAGGCAGTGGTTGATGGTGAGATCATTGTGATCAATGATAAAGGATTGCCTGATTTTTCAGACCTGCAGCTATGGAGGAGTGAGGCAGACGGACAACTTGCATTTATGGCTTTTGATATTTTATGGCTGGAAGGCTATGCTGTGATGCATCTTTCCATTGAGGACAGGAAACAACTTCTTGCTGCTATCATGCCCGCTGAAAATAGCCATATTAAAATGAGTGAGGTGTTGGAGGCAAGTGGTGCAGAGGCCTTTCAACTGGCTGAACAGTTTCAACTTGAAGGTGTGATGGCAAAAAAATCCGGAAGCGTTTACGAACCCGGACAGCGGGCCAGGCACTGGCTCAAGATCAAAACAGAAAAACGCCAGGAGTTGGTTATAGGGGGATATACCCTGAATGAAGGCACCAATAAATTATTCAGTGCCCTGCTTCTTGGTATCATGGAAAATGGAAAATTCAATTTTGTGACCCCTGTAGGAACGGGATTCAATAAAAAAATGCAGGAAGACATCTTAAAGAAACTGGCGCCCTTTAAAACGGATAAATGTCCTTTTTCCTCTGTACCGGATTATAATAAACCATCGCGTTTCCGCCCTAATCCACCAAAAGCAACCGTTACCTGGGTGAAACCAAAATTGGTTGCAGAGATCTCCTACCGGGAACTTACAAAAGATGGCGCGGTACGTCACCCATCATTCAAAGGATTAAGGCCTGATAAAAAACCAGCGGAAGTTCTAAGAGAGATACCTGCAAAAACCATTGAGGTGATCGAAGACAATAAACACCATAAACAAATCATTTCACCCAGGCCAGGGAAGGAAAGAAAAACACTGCTCAATCCAAAAGAAGAAACGCAGACAAGAATAATAGGCGGGCATGAATTACGTTTCACCAGCCTCAGTAAAATTTACTGGCCCAGACAGGCCAATAAAAATATTGCTGTTACCAAACGCGAAATGATCAATTATTATTATCAGGTAGCGCCCTATATGCTAACTTATCTGAAAGACAAACCACAAACCCTAAACCGTCATCCACATGGTATAGAGGGACAAAGCTTTTATCAGAAAGATGTAAAAGGCAAAGCGCCTGAATGGATAGAAACCTATCCTTATTACAGCCATGCGGACCAGAAAGAAAAAGAGTTTTTGGTATGTACAAATGAAGCAAGCCTTTTATACATAGCCTCACTTGGCTGTATTGAGATCAATCCATGGAACAGCAGGCGCCAATCTGCAGATCATCCCGACTGGTGCATCATTGACCTCGACCCGGATAAAAATTCATTTGAGCAGGTAATAAAAGCTGCAAACGTTACAAAAGATGTTCTCGATGCTATTGGAATTCCTTCTTATCCTAAAACTTCCGGCTCAACAGGAATGCATATTTATATTCCGTTTGGAGCAAAATACAGTTATGAAGATTCAAAGGAATTTGGACGGAGTCTTATGAAGATTGTACATGCGGAAATTCCTGATTTTACATCAATAGAAAGAAAAACATCGTTACGCAAAGGATGTATTTACCTTGACTTTTTACAAAACAGGCCTCAGGCAACAGTAGCAGCTCCCTATTCACTCAGGCCGAAACCTGGCGCACCGGTCTCTATGCCTTTGCACTGGGAAGAAGTAAAGAAAGGATTGAAGATCACGGACTTTCATATAAAAAATGCAGTGGACAGGTTAAAGGAACAGGGTGATATATTCAGGCCGGTAATGGGAAAAGGTATAGACCTTAAAAAAGCTTTAAAGAACATTCAAACCATTTTTGGAGAATTCATCCACGCATAACTGCCGGCATTTTTGAAAACTGGCACATTTGCTGCACATGTAGCTATATACTGCAATACAGGGCAATTATATTCATGAAGAAAATTTTATTAAGCTCCGTTTTTATACTTACTTCTATCATTTCTGTTGCACAAACAGATTCTGTTGATCAACCAGTTATTGATAGCGTGATACTTCATCCTGATACGGTTTTTGATTCCGGTTCCTTTCGCGGTTTATACAATAAATATGGCGGCCTGCTGAATGATGATCCTTTATATAATCCCAAAGCCCCTGCCTCAATTGTTTCCTCCAGGGTACTATCCAGCAATATTTTCAATTGGGCATTGAACCGTTATTATTTTAAAGTAGAGTGGACCAGTTCAGGAATGCCAGACTGGAAGCGCAATTTCAGTAAGGGCGGAGAATGGGATGTTGATGGCTTTGGCATCAACTTCCTTGGTCATCCGCATACAGGAAGCTATTATTTCAATGTAGCAAGGTCCAACGGATATAGCTTCTGGCAATCACTTCCTTTTGCCATACAGGGAAGTGTGGTCTGGGAATGGCTGGGTGAAAATGAAAGACCCTCCTATAATGATATGATCAATACTCCGCTGAGCGGAGCTTTTCTCGGAGAAGTATTTTACCGGCTCACATCAAATATCCTTGATGACAGAAAAAGAGGAAGCGAAAGAGTGGTACGCGAATCCATTACAGCACTCATCAATCCAACCAGGTCAATAAACAGGTTAACCTCTGGAAAAATGTTCAGGGTAACAAATAAGGAGGTCTACCAGAAAGAACCGATACATGTTAGCATGTCCGTTGGTATGCACAAAGTAAATCCAGGACGGGATAAGCTCAATGATTACGATGAAGGGCAGACCAATGGTATGATGCAGATGCTGATAGATTATGGAGATCCTTTTGAAACAAGAGAAAGAAAGCCATATGATATTTTCAGATTGAGAATAGAATTAAGCGAAGGCGATGATGATAAATTAATTGATAATGTAATGGGGTGGGGATTGCTGAAAGGAAAAACAATCAGAGGAAGAAAACTGAAAGGATTTTTCCAGCATTATGATTTCTGGAGATATAATGAAGTATTTGAAATCGGTTCTATGGGATTTGGCGCAGGTATGATCAATAAAGTGCCTATGGGTAAAAAATTACAACTTCGAACGGTAATTCATGGAGCCCTCATTCCCCTTGCAGGAAATAACAACCCCTACCTGCCTGATACAACCGAATCGAGGTCATATAATTTCGGAGGCGGACTGCAGACCAAGCTGGAAACCAGTCTTGAAATTGCCAACAGGGTTACACTGGGAGTAAGAGCTTACCAGTATTTTATAACTACTTATACCGGTACGGCAGGTAATAGTCTGGTTGGGATCATCAAGCCTTCGGTTTCCGTAAGGATATTCAGCAACCTACACCTTGGATTGGAACACCATATTTACCACAACGACAGGTACCGCACCCGCGGACGCGAAAAATTTCATATAACCAGAACGGAACAGAAAGCTTTTTTGCAATGGAGGTTCCGTGAGTATTGATTGTGGCTGATGATACCAGTATTATGATAGAATCAGAGGAATTCAGGATATGAGTACGCGAATAACAAACTAATTTCTGTTATTATACCAATATCATAGAAAACCCTGTCGTTATCCATTAATATTGTAGCCACAAAGTTTCCAAACCGTTCAATGATCATCAGGAAAACACTACTATTCATTGCTTTGGTCTTTTCTTTCAGGGCACATGCTCAATTATGCCAGGGAAGTTTAGGCGATCCTATTGTCAATATCACATTTGGATCGGGAGCCAATCCGGGAGCTCCTTTGTCTGCGGCTGCAACCAACTATCAGTTTTCCCCGAATGATTGTCCTAATGACGGTCAATACACAGTGCGAAACCGCACGGATAATTGTTTTGGCGCATCCTGGCATACACTCAACAGAGACCATACAGGGGATGCCAACGGCTATTTTATGCTGGTAAATGCTTCTTTTCAACCCAGCGCTTTTTATGTAGATACTGTAAATCTTTTTTGCAGCAATACAACCTATGAATTTGCTGCATGGGTCCTTAATGTAATGCGCACAACTGTATGCGGCGGACAACCTACCATCCTTCCCAACCTGAGTTTTTCAATTGAGAAAACGGATGGTACGGTATTGCAAACCTATAATACGGGTGACATCCCGGTACAAAATCCCATAACCTGGAACCAGTATGGTTTCTTCTTTACTGCACCCACTGGAGTAAACAGGGTGGTTTTACGTATCACCAACAATGCACCGGGAGGTTGCGGCAATGACCTCGCGCTTGATGACATCACCTTCCGCCCATGCGGACCACTTGTAGATGCCAGCATTACCGGTAATAACGGTGATGTTGAGATCTGCCAGGGTGAAGCGGCTCAATTCAATTTAAATGCAAGTCTTTCAAGCGGATTTGATGATCCAATGTTTCAATGGCAAAGCAGTTTTAATAATGGAGCGTGGACAGATATTCCGGGATCAAATACAACAGACCTGATACAGGTGTTTGCTCCGAATGCTGCCGTGGGCACCTACCGGTACAGGTTGTCCGTAACCAAATCGGAGAACAGCAGTATTCCTTTGTGCCGCGTCAATTCATCGGTGCTCACCATAAAAGTGCATCCCAATCCGGAAGTAAATATTCAAACCAACAGTCCTGTTTGTGAAAACAGCAATCTGTTAATACAGGCAAGCGGGGGAAGCGATTATGTATGGACGGGACCCAATTCATTAACAGGTGCAGGACCAGTGATCGAACTGCAGAATGCACAACCCGGCCAAACAGGTACTTATTCCGTTCAGGTTATTACCAGTGAAGGTTGCAGTAAAACAGGATCGGTTAACGTCATCGTCAATCCAAGACCTATTGCAAACATCAATTTACCTGAAGTAAATATTTGTGAAGGGGCGTTCATAAACCTGACCGCATCAGGAGGAACAGTTTACCAATGGAGTCCTGCAAGCGGATTATCCGCATCCAATTTGGCATCACCGGTAGTTTCTCCGGCCGACTCCACGCGCTATGAAGTAATTGTATCCAATAATTTTTCCTGTAGTGATACTGTTTATACAAAGGTGAATGTTTTAAAAAATCCTGTTGCCAATGCAGGACCGGATCAGGAGATCTTCCTGGGACAAACAGCCACACTATCCGGGAGCGTAAGTGGAACAGCTATAAGTTTCAGCTGGTCGCCCGATCATGCTATCAGTGGCATTGATCAATTGCAGCCGGATGTAAATCCTTTAACGGATACCAGTTATGTATTAACCGTTGAATCGGGTGTGGGTTGTGGCAATGATTATGATACGGTACGGGTAAGGGTTTACAAGGGAATTTATATCCCTACCGCATTTACGCCCAACAATGATGGATTGAATGATGTATGGCGGATACCCGGACTTGGCATTTATAAAGAACACGAGGTGTTGGTATTTAACCGGTACGGACAGGTTGTTTTTTCTACAAAAAGCAACCAGCCATGGGATGGAACTTTCAAAGGCAGCGCCCAGCCAACAGGAACCTATCCCTACCTGGTAAAGATCAGTGAAGGAAATATATTAATGAAAGGATTGGTAATGATAGTAAGGTAGCGTACCACCACACTATGTGCACCATCCGGTAACACAACAGGCGTCAGAAACCGGATTTTTTCCGCTTTATTAAATTAATTATTGAGAAGCAGCTTACTCTGGAATTGAACCCAGCCTTGTACCTGCACTATTGTAAATGGATATGTTTCCGCTTCCATTATCCTGTGCACCAAGAAAAACTATTCTTCCCATATTATTATTATACATACCCATTCTTCCACCTGATGCAGAAGTGGATAAGCGAATGGTTTCATCGCCTTCATTAGCAAGTGCAAAATAACCACCACCCCCCTGCGTATAGGTGATCCAGGCCAGTTTTTTGGAGTTCCGGTCGTTGATACGCATATAACCACTTTCATTATCCGTACTCCCGAATTCAACTATCTCTTTGGCATCACCATTAAAGATGGCCATGTAACCACCGCCCCCTGTGGTTTGGGTTAATTTGAAAATGGGCATCTGGTTTTTATCAAATGTATTGATGGCACCAGATCCGCCATTACTGGTAAACAGGGAAACCAGCCGCTTTTTTTCTGGCGTATAGGTATTCACTTCGCCATTGCCGGTAAAGTCGCTGCTCGTCAGCTCCACCACAACAGCGCCCTTATCATCCAGCACATGGATCTTCCTGGCTTCAAGTACATCGGGAACAGCAGCTTTTTGATTGAAGGACATAAAAAGTACACCGCCGATAATGAGTATCAGGGCTAAAAAAATGATGCGGTATAAACGGGTTTGCTTTTCAAGCTGGATGATGCGGAGTTCGAGGGAGTTCATAAAACAGATTTTATGAGAACAAGGTAAAAATTTCCTGTGGCATTCAAAACCTGTAAGCATTTTATGCTGAAAGAAAAATGAACTTTTTGTTCTCCACCCCTCAGGGATAATTTGCGGCTAAAACAAAGTGGCCCGCCTGCTTAATAAAAAAGAAAAATATTAAAACATTAATAATGT
>CAMPIQ010000019.1 GCA_946886475.1 uncultured Chitinophagales bacterium
TTGCAAATCTCCTTATTCCAAAAAGTTAAAAAATCTTTGTTTCATGGCATTTCATGAGCAATTTGTCTAACTTTTCGATCGTTTTCAGGTCAAAACCAACAACCTTATATTTGTATGAACAAATCAATATCCATGTCCAAAGAATTTGAAAAAAAGAAAAACGTAAAGGCCCTGAGCATTACGGCTGTAATAACTGCAGCAATTCTGGCTATGGTAATACTGATCAGCTGGAATATTCCAACCAAAGCTGATCCGCCTCCCGTTGAACAGTTTGTTGAGATCAACCTTGGTAGTGATCTTGACGGTTTTGGTTCTGACCAGCCTTTATTACCCGGTGAAGGCGCTCCTGAACCCACGGCCTATACACCTTCTCAACCGGTAAATGCCGTAGAAGAAAGTGTAAGGGATATATCAAGTGATGACATGAGTAATGACGCCCCGCCTGTTTTGAAACCCATTGTAAGCAACCCGGATGCTAAAAAGACCAATTCTGAATCAAAAGTTGTTAAAACAAATAACACGGAAAAGAAAGAAGTTGTTCAGATACAAAAGCCCAAAGTGGTAATGTCAGGTCCGAGAGGCGGTAATGGTACAGGAGGTAATGGTGCCGATTCTTATCAGAAAGGTGGCAACCAGGGAGATGGGAACGGAAGTGGCGACAAGGGTGTAAATGGAGGCGACCCGAATGGCACGCGTTATACTGGAGCTCCCAGAAGAATCGGAGCAAAAATTTACCAGATCCCTTCCAAAAGCTTTGAAGACGACTTTAAAGAAAGCGGAACTGTTGTACTGGATATTGTTGTTAATGCCAGTGGAAAACTTGTTTCTGCTACTTATCAGCCCCAGGGTTCAAGCATTACAAACAGGAATCAGATAGAAATTGCAAAAAGAAGAGCTTCTGAACTTGACTATCCTAAATATGATGGAGGGTTCAGGCAAAAAATCTCCATGAATTTCCAGGTTCGTGGATAAATCTGAAATTACATTTGCTGAGTGAATTACCAGCAGACAATTGATTATCTATATAAAACACTGCCCATGTTCAGCCGCATGGGCAGTGCTGCTATTAAAAAGGACCTCGACAACATTATAGTTTTGTGTGAGGCCCTTGGCAATCCCCAGCATACATTCAAAACCATTCATGTAGGTGGTACCAATGGCAAAGGCTCCGTGAGCCATATGCTATCTTCCATATTTCAGTCGGCCGGCATAAACACCGGTTTATATACTTCACCCCATCTTTATGATTTCAGGGAAAGGATCAGGGTCAACGGCATTATGGTGAATGAAAGTTTTGTTGTTGAATTTGTTGAAAAGATCAGGCCCCTCATTGAAAAGATCAGGCCTTCATTCTTTGAGATCACGGTAGCCATGGCCTTTGAATTTTTTGCTGTGAGGCAGGTGGAAATGGCCATTATTGAAGTGGGACTGGGAGGAAGACTGGACAGCACAAATATTATTTCACCGGAATTTTCTGTAATCACCAATATAGGATGGGACCACATGAACCTTCTTGGCAATAGCCTTGAAGCAATTGCAACTGAAAAAGCAGGTATCATCAAACCTGATATTCCGGTTGTGATTGGAGAAAGACAGCATGCTATTGATAAGGTCTTCGAAAAGATCGCAGGAGAAAAACAAAGTCCTGTATATTTTGCTTCAGACGAATTTACAGCTGTTGACCAGAAATGGGAAAATGGAACACTGGCCATTGAAGTAATGGACAGGGAAAAACACAAAACCATTTGGTGGGAAACGGATCTGCAGGGAATTTACCAGGGCAAAAACATTTGTACGGTTTTAAAGTGCCGGCAACTCATAGAGATGAATACCTCTTTTCCGGTTAGTGAAGCAATTGTTGTACACGCATTAAAAAATGTAAAAAAACTTACCGGGCTGCAGGGCAGATGGGATGTGATACATGAAGAGCCGCTGGTTGTTCTTGAGGTGGCGCATAATACAGATGGCATAATACAAATGATGGATCACCTAAACAAATTGAAATTTGACCAACTGCATTTGATCATAGGAATGGTAAAGGATAAGGATGTGGACGAAGTATTGAAATTGCTGCCTGAAAAAGCAAACTATTATTTTTCGCATGCCCATATTCCCCGTGCTTTGAGTGCTCCGGAATTAAAAAATAAAGCACAGAACCATTCTCTGTATGGAGAAGCATATGAAGATGTGAACAAGGCATTGTACAGGGCCATTAAGAATGCTTCAAAAAATGATATCATCATTATTTGCGGAAGCATTTTTCTGGTGGCGGAAGTTGATAAGAACTTAATAGGACAGCTGGCCTAATCTTTCCAAGGCATAAAAGATACAGGTAGTATGGAGCGACTGTACGATCTTATGTTCTTTAACCAGGTCTTTTACTTCTTCTACTGAATGTAACAACACCTCCATGTCTTCTGTTTCATCCAGCATTTGTCCACCCGTTTTCTTTCCACCCCTGGCAAGGAACATGTGCATATAATTATTACTGGTAGCCGGATTTGGTGCAATCTTTCCAATTGATTCTATGGAATCAAACTCATATCCCGTTTCTTCTTTTAATTCACGTGCAACCGCAGTTGCTGCATCCTCTCCTTTATCAACCACTCCTCCCGGCAATTCCGTACTGATCACCCCAAGACCATGACGGTATTGTTTCACCAGCAACACCTTGTTGTCCTCTGTCAACGCAAACGCTGTAGCCCAGTCGGGATATTCAAGAATAAAATAAGAAGCATGTTTGTTTCCATTGGGCAATTGGCAAACATCCTTTCTAACGCTGAGCCATGGCTCCGAGAATATCCTGTTTGATTCCAGTACTTTCCAATTCATCTCCAGTTGCTTGATATGTAAAAAATAAATATAGCACCTACCACCCCATCCTGTCTTTCAATGCAGTAATATGTGCAGTATGGTGCTTACCATGCCATGCATAGGTACCTGTAAGGTCCCATAGTGTTAATTGTTTTTTGTGTTCCGGATGAAAAACCGTGCGCATGAAATCTGATCCGGATAAACTTTGCAACAGCTCATGCCATCGCTGGTGAAGCGCAAATAATAAAGTGATGGATATATTTACGGGAAGGTTTTTTACATCATCGTGCCGAACCCACAGGTCTTCATTATAGGGCTTTATAGTTGGATTCTCTTCCGTCATTCCCAGTTTGAATCTTATAAATGCATTCATGTGACTGTCGGCAACGTGGTGCACAAGCTGGTGTACTGTCCAGCCTCCGTCACGGTAAGGTGTATGGAGTTGTGCTTCATCCAAACCATGAATTGCCGCTTCAAGTGCATTAGGCAGGAATTTAATTTCAGCCAGCCATTCCTTTCTTTGCTCCTCGGAATAATTCTTTGGTTTGAACTTTCCTATAGGATATCTCAGATCAGTTATTTGCTGTTCCATATATTCTTTTCAGATTTTGTGATCTACATAATCAGCCCGTAATTTCAAGCAACTCAATTTCAAACAGCAGGGTAGCACCACCTGGAATGTCTCCACCAGCTCCACGATCACCATATGCCAGGTCGGAAGGGATCCACAACCTCCAGATGCTGCCCACCTTCATCATAGGTATGGCCTGCTGCCAACCTTTGATTAAAGCATTTAATGGCGCTGTAAAAGGCTGGTTTCTCCGGTATGAACTATCGAACTCTTTCCCGTTCAACAAACTCCCTTTATAATGAGCCCTGATCTTTGCACTGGGTGCCGGCATTGGTCCTTCTCCTTCTTTCACCACTTCGTATTGCATGCCCCCTGGTAATTCATGAACACCGGGTTTGGTTTTATTTTCCTCAAGAAATTTTGCTCCGGCTGTTTTTTCTGCATTGATCTTTTCATCGCGGTTTCCTCTAAGTCTGTCCTGTAATGACATAATTATTTGTATTTAGTTTTTAATATTTATCATTTTTACTCCATTTGCCATCGGTTCATCTCCACCGCTGAACCCAGTTAAAATTCCCTCAGTGAATGGCCGGTCAAATGTATAAACACATCTTCCAGGTTGGCATGCTTCATTTCCTTTGGCCTTTCAAATCCTGTTGCCACCAGGTCATCAATCAACCTGTCGGGACTGGCCATGGCAACGATCCTGCCCGAATCAACAATGGCAACCCGGTCGCAAAGAAATTCTGCTTCGTCCATATAATGCGTGGTCATAATAACCGTGGTACCTGCTGATCTTATCTGCTTAACCAGTTCCCAAAGATTTCTCCTGGCCTGTGGATCCAGCCCGGTGGTAGGCTCATCAAGGAAAACTATTTTGGGATCATTGATAAGGGTGGTAGCTATTGAAAACCTTTGCTTTTGTCCGCCACTGAGGTCCTTCACTTTTGATTTTGCCTTATCGCGAAGACTTACCTTATCCAGCAATTGAAGCGCATCAACTTTACGGTTGTACAATCCTGCAAAAAGATCTATGAGTTCAACAAGATTGAGTCCGGGATAGAATCCACTGGTTTGCAATTGCACTCCAATGATCTTCTTAATGGAATTCGGCGCCTTGTCAAGATCAAATCCATTTACAATGACCCTGCCGCTGGTTTTGTCTCTTAATGTTTCAATAATTTCAAGGGTGGTAGATTTTCCGGCGCCATTGGGCCCAAGCAGGCCAAATATCTCACCTTCATATACCTCAAAACTGATTCCTTTAACCGCTTCAAAGCTTCCATAATTTTTTACCAGGTCCTGTACTGAGATGATGGATTGATTCATGATGCAATTTATAGAATGAGTTCCATCCTTACATCAGCCGTTTTAAAAGGTGAATCTTTTACAGGGATGTGTTTGAAGCCATATTTTTCATAAAGAGCAATAGCGGTGGTTAAATTATGATTTGAAAAAAGACTGATCTTTTCTGCCCCGGCTGATCTTGCATGACCAATGCATTTTTCTAAAAGCATTTTACTGATGCCCTGTCCCCGGTATTCAGGGCTCACTGCCATTTTTGCCAGTTCAAATTCTTTTTCTCCTGTTTTCATCAATGCAGCTGAACCTACTATCTCTCCATTGTGCATGGCCAGAAAAATCATACCGCCTGCATCCAGAATAATTCCCTGCGGATCATCCAACACCATAAGGTCGTGGTCTTCCACCAGGTTATAGGAACGAAGCCATTCCATATTCAGCTGTTTAAAAACTTCATGGTGCTCCGGACGGTACAAAATAATTTCTGTAAAACCTTTTTTACTTTCCATAATACCAATTGACCGCTGCAACAAAATTATGATATCCGCTTATGCCGGTTTTTTGGATGATGCAGATGGTGACATACATGATTCCAGTTCTTCCATCATTTTTTTGCTTCCAATAAACAGTGGAGTGCGCTGGTGCAATTCTTTGGGCACTATATCAAGTATGGAACCCCTGCCATCGGTGGCCTTGCCACCTGCCACTTCCGTAATGAATGCGAAAGGATTGCATTCATATAACAGGCGAAGTTTTCCTTTTGGCTTTTCCGTTGTACCCGGATACATAAAAATGCCCCCTTTAATAAGATTCCTGTGTACGTCGGAAACCATGCTGCCAATATACCGCTGGGTATAGGGTCCGCCAGTTTCTTTTGTTTTGTGCTGGCATAGGGTGATATAATTTCTTACTTCTTCATCGTACTGGAAAAAGTTACCATGGTTTACAGAATAGATCTTCCCGCTTTCCGGGCATTTTATATCCGGGTGACTTAAACAAAACTCACCAATGGAGGGATCCAGTGTGAAGCCGTTAACGCCCCTTCTGGTTGCATAAACAAGCATGGTAGAAGATCCATAAACAATATAACCGGAAGCTACCTGGTTTCTTCCTTTCTGAAGAAAATCTTCAAGTATCACTGGTGATCCTCTTTCTGATACACGGCGGTAAATACTGAAAATGGTACCTATGGAAACATTCACATCTATGTTTCCACTCCCATCAAGCGGATCAAAAAGGCAAACGTATTTTGACTTCATGCTCACCTCATCATCAAATCCAATAAAATCATCTAATTCCTCACTGGCTATCCCGGCGCAACTGATGCCATGCTGAAGAACGCCCATGAACTGGTTGTTGGCAAAAACATCCAGTTTTTTTACATCCTCACCCTGTACATTTACAGATCCGGCATCACCAAGAATATCTACAAGCCCAGCTTTATTCACTTCAACATTCACCCTTTTGGCGGCAAGGCCGATATCCCTCAATAAGCTGCTTAGTTCACCTGTAGCCTGCGGAAAATTGCGTAACTGTTGTATGGTAAACTCATCAAGAGTAGAAACATGTCTGTTTATAGAACTCATGCAATCGTTTTTTATTCCATCAAATGTAAGAGGTTTGAGGAATTACGCGAATTACGTTTTCAAAATGATTCCTGGCACGAGGAGGCCCGGTTTTATTCCTCATTTAAGTAAGCCGCATTAGAAAAAGAAATAATCCAGGAATACAAATGGGTGTCCAATTAAAAGCACGCATTCCCGAACTCAAATTCGTTCTGATTTCACCGGTCCATCATTCAATATAAGGGTATTGCCAATTCATGTTGCCTGCTTCCATCCTTCATGCTGGTTTCAAATAATATAATATGCAGTGTTGAATTGGGTCTTGCTTTTTGGGCTTCCACTACGAAATCAAAATTCCCCCATTCAGGTGCTCCCATATCTGCAGTTGTAAATCCTTTTTTTAATTCATTGTGCCCATCTTCAATTACCCATCCAAAACTGGCTTCAAATATCTGGGCTTTACCTTTAATCCGGAATTGTTGTTCCCCCATTTTTTCTACGGTTACCTCTTTGAACCTTGTGTTAGCATATTTTTTCTGCGCAGGTGGATTTGCCGGTTCCTCTTTCTTTTCTGCACTGCCTGCCGTATCCACAGTATCCACCTTCTGTGACCGGTTTTCTACGCTATCAATGGCATCACTACTCTCTTTCGGGGTATCATTATTGTTACATGCTATTAGTATGGAAAGCAGGAAGAAAAAAATCAATTTCATAATTACAAATAAATGGTTAAGAATGTCTGAAATTACAAATTTTGGTAAAGCTGTTGAGAAGAATCAGGCATCTTCAGCAACCGGAGCCTTATATCTTTGCAGCCTATGAAAGTTTTTAAATTCGGAGGCGCTTCTGTCAGTACCCCGGAAAGGATAATAAATACAGGTGAGATCTTAAAAGCATACAAGGGACAAAAGATACTGGTAGTGGTCTCGGCCATGGGTAAAACCACCAATGCACTTGAGAAAGTGGTTGATGCATTTTATACAGGTCATAAAGATGAAGCGCTCCGTTATTTTGAACAGATCAAACAGGATCACCTGGAAATTGATAAGGCACTTCAGCCTTCCATGGAAGCGCGCAATTCAGGATCGCAACCCTCTCCCCTGTCTGATTTTTTTACTGAAGTTGAATGGTTGTTGCACGATAAGCCTGTTCGTGATTTTGATTATTATTATGACCAGGTGGTATGCGTAGGTGAACTTATTTCAACCGGTATTGTAAGCAGGTACCTTAATAATGCCGGCGTATCCAATCAGTGGATAGATGTAAGAGATATCATCAGGACAGATGATAATTTCAGGGATGCACAAATTGACTGGGAGTTTACCTCCGCCAGGGTGAACGGAATGATATTACCGGCTTTTGAAAACACCGATATTGTTTTAACGCAGGGTTTTATCGGAGCCACTGATGAAAATGAAAGCACAACACTTGGACGCGAAGGCAGTGATTATACAGCAGCCGTCTTCGCCAACCTGTTGAACGCAGAAAGCCAGGTGATCTGGAAGGATGTTCAGGGTGTAATGAATGCAGACCCGAAAGAATACAGTGAAGCAGTATGGATAAACGAATTGAATTACCGTGAGGTGATAGAGATGGCTTATTACGGAGCCCAGGTGATCCATCCGAAGACCATTAAACCGCTGCAAAACAAAAGCATTCCACTGTTTGTAAAATCTTTTATCAACCCCATGGAAGAGGGCACGATCATCCATGATAAAAATGTGAACCAGCTTCCCCCCATCATTGTTTATAAACCAAAACAGGTGCTGGTGCAATTGAATTCAAAAGATTTTTCATTTGTTGGCGAGGGACTGACAGCAGAGATCTATAAAATTTTTGAATCCATTAAATTCAAACCCAACCTAACTCAAAATGCAGCTATCAGTTTATTGTGTGTGGTAGACGATCATCCGGAAAAAGTAGAACAACTGGCGCTCAGGGCTTCAGGGTTATTCGATGTTTGTGTAAGCAGGGGACTTACCCTGTTAACAGTGAGACATTACAATGATCATATCCTTTCGGAATTGTGCGGGGAAAGAAGAACTGTATTAAAGCAACAAACTCCGGAAACAGTACAGGTAGTACTGGAAGGCCATTAGATGGCCGGAAGTAAAGGGCTATTCTATTACTAAAGTTTGTCTCATTTTCTTTGCTACTGCCTTTTCATTTAGAATGGCTGGCTGCCATACGGGCATTTGTTCCAGTACAGAAATAAGTTCATCATTAAATTCATCATTTACACCCTGAACTACTTTAAAATTGGTTGGAACACCATCTGTATCCACTATAAATTCAACAATGATATTGGCTTTAATGGTTCCAGCAGGAAGGGATGAAACCAATGCCTTACCCATCTTATCAAGATATTTCAGAAAAGAATCACCGCCTCCGGGAAATGTAGGCCACTGGGTAACCACGTCCGGAACATGGGTGATATTCCTGTACCTGTGCTGAACAGGTGGCTTTTTTGGTTTTGGAGCCTCCGCAGTTGCCAGGGATTTTCTTTGTAATCCATCATAAACATACTCGCCCGATTTATTGGTCATGATCACCGGTAATTTTTTAGTATGTTCAAAATGTTCGTAAACCTGTTGAAGGTTCTCGGCAAATCTTCCCAAAGATGGATCGGCTTTAGCCATGGCATTCAGATACTCAACACTTTTTTTATTATTGTAACGAATAGGGAAAATGTGTACAGGAATATAATCCTGCCCGGCATTCTTTGCATAGGCAGCCAGAATATATAATTCGTCGATGTACTCATCGGTAAGTGGAATGCAGCCAACTGTAACACAACTGCCATGAATATAAATATCTCCACCGGGTCTGATAGAATCACTCAGCACTTTGTCGGACTGGTTTGGATAATTCAGACCAAGGGATAAATAATAATTACTCTGTGGATTGAATTCATTGATATAATAAAATCCCTCGGGTACCTGGTAGTCGCCTTCCAGTCTTTTTGGTCCAAGGGTACCTGCTAGCGCGCAAACCTTATATGTTTTGAAAAGCTTAAAGGGTTCCCTGAGATTGTTTCGAACCCATACTTCAAGTTGTGAATCAAATTTGAAGGAACGTATGTAAAGATATTTGGCAGGCCATTGCAATCCTTTTTCTTCAAACTGCTTTTCCAGTGTGTCGCCTTTCTTTTTCAAAGCATCACCCGGCCGTGGCAGTGCCCGCTGATAATCTACAAAAGATGCATAGGGTCCCTGCGCTATAGCAGCGTTTGCCATGAAACATAAAGCAAGGATGAATATCAGGTTTTTCATTGAATGACAGCTTTATATAGTTGCAAATTCTGATTTTATATGCTAATGAAACGAGAAAATAGCCGGGAACGGCAAGCTAACAGTTCAAGGGTTACAAATTACCTCTTGATTCCTGCTCTCTTTCAATGGCTTCAAACAAGGCCTTGAAGTTTCCTTTTCCAAAACTCTTAGCTCCTTTTCTCTGAATAATCTCAAAGAAAAGTGTAGGTCTGTCCTGCACGGGTTTGGAAAACAGTTGCAATAAATAGCCCTCGTTATCCCTATCCACTAAAATACCCAATTCCTTCAATGGCTCCAAGTCTTCATCAATATGACCCACCCTGTCGAGAAGATCTTCGTAGTAAGAGTTCGGGACTTTCAGAAATTCTACGCCCCTGCTCATTAAATCCTTTACAGTTTTCACAATATCGCTGGTGGCCAGTGCAACATGCTGCACACCTTCGCCATCATAGAATTCAAGATATTCTTCCACCTGTGATTTTTTCTTTCCTTCGGCAGGCTCATTGATCGGGAATTTCACATACCCGTTCCCGTTACTCATTACCTTACTCATAAGTGCTGAATATTCGGTAGAGATATCCTCATCATCAAATGTGAGAATATTTTTGAACCCCATCACCTCTTCGTAAAATTTTACCCAGGGATTCATCTGGTTCCAGCCAACATTCCCAACACAATGATCTACATATAAAAGGCCTGTATCTTCAGGTGTGAAATGAGGATTCTTCCATGGCCTGAATCCAGGCATGAATACACCTTTATAATTTTTTCTTTCCACAAAAACGTGAACCGTTTCACCATAGGTTTGGATGCCACTTAATACTACCTGTCCACTGGCATCTTCTAACTTCTGAGGTTCCATATATGATTTTCCACCCCTGCTGGTTGTCTGTTCCCAGGCATCGGCAGCATCATCAACCATCAACGCCAACACCTTCACTCCATCGCCATGTTTATAAATATGATCAGCTATCTCATTATTGCTCCTGATTGGAGTGGTAAGCATAAAAGTGAGTTTGTGCTGCCTTACCACATAACTGCACCTGTCCTTTACTCCGGTTTCCGGTCCGGCATAGGCAAGGGCCTGGAAGCCGAATGCGCTCATATAGTAATGCGCAGCCTGCTTGGCATTACCTACATAAAATTCAACATAATCCGTACCATGCAGGGGCAGGAAATCAGTCTGCGTATGATTTAATTGCTTGGTTGTTGTTGCCAGGGACATAATTAATTTTTAATCAGGATCCGTAAAAGACCATATAAACATCCAATGCTCCATGATCGTTCTTCAATTAGTTAAGCCCGTGTTTGAACAGATCATTGAATATTTTTCTAAACGGATTTATTTATTTAAAATTGGTAACACCTGCAAATTTAACGAGATTACCAACAATAAGCTTTTGATTATTAACTGGCTGTCATTATTTTTAAGAGACAAATAAAATAAATGGAAACCGAAAAGACCATCCATCAGACCTGTCCTTCCCAAATCAGGAACCTGCAGGCCTTTGCTATCAGCATAGTATTAATTGCTGCTATCATCGTTGCTTCCATTCTGGCTGCTAATAATCTTATTTTGATTGCATTGATCCTGCCTGTTATTTATGCATTCTGGAAGTGGCTTGAAATAAAAACAACCAAACTTACGGTCACCGATGAAAGAATAATTGTTTCGGAAGGCATATTGAATAAAACCACCCATGAAACCGAGTTGTACAGGGTGCGTGATACCACCATAGAGGAACCTTTCTTTTACCGGATATTCGGCCTGGGAAATATTATTGTCTTTACAACTGATGAAGCCAATGCCACACATCGTTTCAGGGGATATAAAAAACCCCACTGGGTAAAAGACCAGATCCGGAACTATTCAGAGATATGCAGGCAGAAGAAAAGATGGGGAACGGATAATATTTTACTTCATGATCATACTGTTTAATATGCAGCTTATGGCTGTTTGCTGTTAGCCTATAGTTGCGGCAATACTTACATGCCAAAAGGATAGGTATCGGGCATCTTCTTATTATGTGGTTCAGGATGTAAAGGATGCAAAGCCGTGGTCTGGTCCAGGTATACAAAAGCATCATAGCGTTGAGCCATCACGGATGGTACATAGTTGCCGAATCTTTCATTTTCCGGATTATACACAACGCCGATAGCGCGGTGATGGATAGAAGTTCTCAAATTTTTTTGCAATGGTTCTTTATTAAATAGAAAGTAACGGTTGTCCGGACTTTGATGGTGGAGAACAGATTCAATGCTACCAGATCTTGCAGGTGGAACTTCCATTATTTTCATTGGCGCACCCCATTCATGACCGGCAATTACGGTTCCCTGATAACAACCAAATCCAACAAGGTAAACCTGATCAATGCCGTATGCTTCCCTGGCCAGCTGTCCAATATTGATCATGCCTGCATTTTTCATATCCGTTGCCCTGGCATCGCCAATATGGCTGTTGTGTTCCCAGATGATTGCTTTGGATGATTTACCATGAAAATGAAGCAGCCTGTCAAGCGTTTCCATCATATGCCGGTCTCTTACGTTCCAGCTTTCATTGTCAAAACCCATCATGGTGCTGTAATACTTCTCAGCATTCACTGCTACCAAAGCATTTTGTTCCGCATTAAATCCTGCCTCCCTGTCTCCATTAAGATGTGGTGACCTCGCTCTTATCTCTTTTAATAATTCCAGCACTTTATCCCGGCAGGAATGTGCGGTCAGGGAAAACCTCGCATATAACTGTTCATTTTCTTCAAAAGGTTCAAAACATTGAATGGCTATTTTTACCGAATTTGCAGCCAAGGGGTCTTCCTTTTCAAGATAGCTTACCATCTCTCTCATGGATTCCCACAAACTATATACATCCAAACCATAAAACCCGACCTTTCTTTCTACCTCTTTGTTTTGGTTGAATTCAGCTAACCATTCAGCCAGGGCAGCAACCTCCCAGTTGGCCCACATCCACACCGGCCACCGGCAGAATGTCGACAATACGTCCAATATGCTCTTTCCCCTGCCCTTATAATCCTTTACATAACGGTTGATCTTATAACAATCAGGCCAGTCGCCTTCAACACCAATAAAGCTGAACTCCTTTTCTGCAATTAATCTTTTTGTGATTGCGGTTCTCCAGGTATAATATTCATGTGTGCCATGTGAAGCCTCGCCCAGCATAATTATTTTTCTGCCCCCGATATCCTCAATAAGGTCATCAAGATCCTTTGATGAGTTTAACTGATACATCTTACGCTTTTAAATGTTGCAGCAACTCACAGGCCATGCTATTAGCCGATAGCTTATGGCTTTCATTTATCTTCGCGCCATGTTAAAAGTCGGAATTCTCGGTGGAGGCCAGCTAGGCAGGATGTTATTACAGGAAGCAGCTAATTACCAGGTGGAAACCCATGTTTTAGAAAATGATGAAGCCTGCCCCGCTGCACACCTTTGCCGGTACTTTGTTAAAGGAAACATTCGCGATTTCGATGCCGTTTACAATTTTGGAAAAACGCTTGATGCCATTACCATAGAAATTGAAAATGTAAATATTGATGCACTTGAGAAACTTGAATCAGAGGGTGTAAAGGTATATCCGAAGCCTTCCGTTTTGAGAATTATCAAGAACAAGATCCTCCAAAAACAATATTATGCCCAACTGCAGGTACCCACCCCTGCCTTTGTGGTTTTGAGATCTAAAAGTGAAATAAAAGACCATACTCATTTATTACCGGCCGTTCAAAAACTTGCTGAAGGTGGTTATGATGGCCGCGGTGTGCAGGTAATAGATGGTATTTCAAATGCTGATTCCGGTTTTGATGAGGACAGCATCCTGGAAAAAAAGGTCAGACTCAAAAAAGAGATAGCGGTGATTATTGCAATAGACCAAAATGGTAAATCAGCATTTTACCCACCGGTTGAAATGGTTTTTAATAAAGACCTTAACCAGCTTGATTATCAGATCTGTCCCGCAGATGTTCCACAACAGGTGCTTTGGAAAATGGAAGCTATTGCACTGGCCGTTGTTAAAAATTTTAATTCGCCAGGCTTATTTGCCGTTGAACTATTCATTGATGAGAATGATGAAGTTTTTGTAAATGAAACAGCGCCGCGTGTTCACAACAGCGGGCATCATACTATTGAAGCCCATTACAGCTCGCAATTCGATATGTTATGGCGCATCCTGCTTGGTCTTCCCCTGGGTAATACAAAACCCATCATGTCGTCGGTAATGATCAACATCATTGGAGGCGAAGGCCACACAGGCTTACCAATATACCAGGGACTGGAAGAAGTGTTACAGATAGAAAACGCTTTTGTACATATTTACGGAAAGCATGAAACCAAGCCAGGACGTAAGATGGGTCATATTACCATCATGAGTAATGAAAAAAATGACCTCATTCACAAGGCCAACAGGATCCGTCAAATATTGACTGTGATCAGTTAATCCTTCCATTTGGCCGTTCATCAGTCTGATAAGGTTAAAAAATGTTAATGGTTGAACCCCGATCGTATTTTAAGGCCCGTTTTCTTTTAGAAGGGACTAAATTTGGCGCTCTATCACCAATCAGGAAACTCGTGAAATCTATCTCTCCATTTTATTTTATTGTTTTAGTATTTGTTTTAGGAACCATCACTTCCTGCAGCAGCAAAAGAAAGAAGGAAGCTGAAGCCAGGCAGCAGCAGGGCAATGCTGCAAGACCTCCCGCAAGGGTTGATGCCTACGTTGTTCAAACAAGAACTATCAGTGAAAGCATAGAAGTTCCAGGCTCTATTGTTGCAGATGAATCAACAGAAATACATCCGGAAATCTCCGGACGCATTACACAATTATATATTCGTGAGGGTGCTTATGTAAATAAAGGTGCTGTACTGGCCAGGCTTTATGACGCTGACCTGCAGGCACAAAAAAGAAAGATCCAGGTTCAGTTGCAGATTGCACAGAAAACAGAAGAACGTTATGAAGAATTACAAAAGATCGGAGGTATAAGTAAACAGGATTATGATATAACCCGTTTGAATGTAAGCAATCTTCGTGCAGACCTCGATATAGTTAATACCGATATTTCACGCACCTTAATCAGGGCTCCATTCAGGGGAAAACTGGGTTTGAAAGAAGTTAGTACCGGTGCTTTTGTTACGCCATCCAGTGTTATTACCACTATTCAAAAGACCAGTGATCTCCGTCTTGATTTTAATGTACCTGAAAAATACATCAGTGAAATAAAAAAAGGACAGATCGTCAACTTCACTGTTGAAGGCCAGGATGGTGGTTATACTGCAGTGGTGGTGGCTACAGAATCGGGCATAGCGGAAGAAAACCGGAGCCTCACTGTAAGAGCAACGGTTAGAGGTGTGGAACAAGGTCTGGTGCCGGGTGCATTTGCTAAAGTGAAACTTTCATTTGCACCGGACCCGAATGCTTTGATGATCCCTACGCATGCGGTAATTCCACAGGCAAGAGGAAAAAAAGTGTATGTATATAATAACGGCACGGCAGATTTTGTAGAAGTTACCACCGGCATCCGGGATTCTTCCATGATCCAGATCACCAGCGGGCTTTCGCAGGGTGATACCGTTATTGTTACCGGATTGCTCAGCCTGAGACCTGAATCTAAAGTGATTGTAAGACAAATAACCAATAGTTCAACCAAGAAAAGTTAGGGAACGTATGAATATTTCAGAGATCAGTTTAAGGAGACCGGTACTTGCCATTGTACTTAACATCCTTATCATCGTCTTTGGCGTGATCGGATTTAATTTCCTTGGCATTCGCGATTATCCGGCCATTGATCCTCCTAACATTAATGTGCGAACGAATTACAGAGGCGCTAATCCCGAAATCATTGAACAACAGATTACAGAGCCTCTGGAAAAAGCCATCAATGGTATTGCAGGTATTAAGAACATCACTTCTTCCAGCAGTTCCGGCTCAAGCAATATCAATGTTGAATTTGAATTAAGCGTTGACCTGGAAGCAGCAGCAAATGATGTAAGAGATAAAGTTTCCCGTGCCTCACGATCACTGCCCGATGACCTTGATGAACTTCCTGTTGTATCGAAAGCTGATGCCAGTTCAGATGCCATTATTTCAATGACGGTACAAAGCGATACCAGGAACCAGCTGGAAATTTCAGAATGGGCAAACAATGTATTACTCGAAAGAATTCAAACAATACCAGGCGTAAGCGCCATTCAGATCTGGGGCGAAAAAAGATATGCCATGCGGATCTGGTTCGATCCGCAAAAGCTCACAGCGTATTCGCTTACCCCCAACGACATCCGGCTTGCACTGAGCAGGGAAAATGTTGAATTGCCTTCCGGTAAAATCTCCGGCAACTCAACCGAGCTCATTGTACGCACTTTTGGCCGTTTGAATACGGAAGAAGAATTCAATAATATCATAGTAAAAAATGTAAACGGAACGGATATCAAGATCAAAAACATTGGCTTCGCCGAGCTGGGTCTTGAGAATGAAGAATCTCAATTAAGAGAAAGTGGTATCCCTATGATAGCACTGGCCATTGTTCCGCAACCCGGCAGTAATTATGTAGCCATTTCAGATGAATTTTATAAAAGGTACGAACAGCTGAAAAATGAAATGCCTTCAGATGTTACGGTGAACATTGCCATGGACCAGACAAAATTCATTAAAAGGTCTATTGCTGAAGTTGAGGAAACCCTGATGATCGCCATCATACTGGTTATCCTCATTATTTATTTGTTTTTCCGGGACTGGATGATCGCCATCAGACCTTTGATTGATATACCGGTTTCATTAATCGGTGCCTTCTTCATCATGTACATTTCCGGATTTACCATCAATGTACTTTCTCTTCTTGCCATTGTTCTGGCAACAGGACTTGTGGTGGATGATGGAATTGTGGTTACGGAAAATATATATAAGAAAATGGAAGCCGGCATGGACAAATGGCGGGCAGCAAGGGAAGGATCAAAAGAGATCTACTTTGCCGTTATTTCAACTTCCATCACCCTGGCTGTTGTGTTTCTTCCTATCATCTTCCTCCAGGGATTTGTTGGAAGATTGTTCCGTGAATTTGGGATCGTGGTGGCAGGTGCTGTTCTGATATCGGCATTTGTATCCCTCACCCTTACACCTGTTCTGAATGTGATGTTAAGTAAAAAGGATGTTCACAAACATTCCTGGTTTTACAGGAAAACAGAACCGTTCTTCAGGGGCATGGAAAATGGCTATAAAAATATTCTTACCAAATTCATGAAAGTCCGTTGGATTGGATTTATAATTATATTGGTTTGTATTGGGATGATCTATTTCATATTCAGAGGACTTCCTTCGGAATTAGCTCCTATGGAAGACCGTAGCCAGTTCCGGTTATCGGTTACCGCCCCCGAAGGAACAGCCTATGATTACATGGACAGGTACATAGATGACCTAAGCAATTTCATGCTGGATTCAGTACCCGAAAGAGAAACTGTTCTGTCATTAACCGCCCCGGGTTTTGCAGGTGGTGCTACCAATTCAGGGTTTGTCCGGGTTACGCTGGTCGACCCAAATGAAAGGGATAGGTCGCAGAAGGAAATTGTAGAGATGGTGAACCGCAATCTGCCCAAATTCAATAAAGGAAGAGCTTTTGCCATAGAGGAACAAACCATTGCTGTTAACCGCCGCGGCGGACAACCCGTGCAATTCGTACTCCAGAATAATGATTTTAATAAACTTGCCGAAGTACTTCCTTTATTCCTGGAAGAAGCACAAAAGCATCCCGCACTTGCAGGTGTGGATGCCGATCTTAAATTCAACAAACCGGAACTAAGGATTAATGTTGACAGGCTGAAAGCAAGTGAACTGGGTGTGAGTGTTGAAGATGTTTCACAAACACTGCAGCTTGCGCTCAGTAATATGAGGCTGGGATACTTTACAAAAGAAGGAAAACAATACCAGGTGATGGGCCAGGTTTCAAGATCAGACCGCGACGATCCTACCGATCTGAAAGGTTTGAATGTAAGGAATGCCAATGGTGAAATGATCAGCCTTGATAATCTGGTTACGATTGAAGAAGCCACTACCCCATCAACCATTTATCATTTCAACCGTTTTAAATCTGCAACGGTATCTGCAGGAACTGCACCAGGAAAAACAGTTGGTGATGGCATTGCCGCCATGGAAGAAATAGCGGATAAACTACTTGATGAAAGTTTTTCAACACAGTTATCAGGTACATCAAGAGACTATGCCGAAAGTGGAAGCAATACCAATTTCGCATTATTGCTGGCACTTGGACTTATTTTCCTGATCCTTGCCGCGCAATTTGAGTCGTTCATTGATCCATTGATCATCATGTTAACAGTGCCGCTGGCTTTTGCAGGCGCCATGTTGTCCTTATGGATATTCGGACAGACCTGGAATATTTTCTCACAGATCGGTGTGATCATGCTGATAGGATTAGTGACCAAGAATGGAATATTGATCGTAGAATTCGCCAACCAGAACAGACTGAAAGGAATGTCGAAAATGGATGCAGCCATTTTTTCAGCAAGTCAGCGGCTTCGTCCTATTCTTATGACCAGCCTGGCGATGGCATTGGGCGCCTTACCCATTGCACTATCCTTAGGGGCTGCCTCCACCAGCCGTATTCCCTTAGGTATTGTGATTGTTGGTGGAATAATTTTTTCACTGATACTTACATTATTTGTAATCCCGGCCATGTATTCCTATTTGTCATCCAGGAAAAAAAGAAATCCGCTTGAAATTATTGATGAAGAAGACAGGAAAGCGGAAAAAAAACTGGCTGAACAACATGGATGAAATGAAATTGAAAGTGATTAATCAGAAATTGTACATGAGATCAAAGAATATAATTGCACTGTTTTTTTCCTTACTGGGCCTGGCAGCTTCGGCGCAAAGACAGCCGCTTACGTTGAATGATGCCATTGCCATTTCATTGCAGAACAATTACGATATCCGGCTTACCCGCAATGATTCATTGCTGGCGGCACTGGACTACGCTTACGCCAATTATTCTTTGTTGCCGCGTCTAAATGCCAACGGTGGAATTTTATTCAACAGCAATAACCAGAACCAGGTACTGGCAGATGGCACTGAAAGAAAGAACAATAACATCCGCTCCAATAATGTAAATGCTTCCCTGAATCTTGACTGGACACTCTTTGATGGATTCCGCATGTTCATTGCCCGCGACCGGCTTAGCCAGATGGTGGAACTGGGCGAATTGCAGATCAGGAACCAGGTGGTTACCACCGTGGCACAAGTGATGTTATTGTATTTTGATGTTGTAAGACAGGAGCAGCAACTAAGGGCAATAGAAGAACAGATCCAACTCAGTTCTGAAAGGCTGAAGCTGGCCCAATACCGTTTTGATATTGGTGTTGGCGCCAAACCAGACGTACTGCAGGCACAGATTGATGTAAACGCACAGCGTTCGTCTGCGCTAACACAGGAAACGAACATCAATAAAATAAAAGAACAACTCAATCAATTGCTTGTTTTACCTGTAGGTAATGATTTTTCAATTGCAGATTCGGTAATAACATTTAATCCGGAACTTACACTTGATTCTGTGGCCAGTGGTATTACACTGACAAATCCTGCATTGCAGATTGCACAAAAGAATCTGGAGATCGCCGCACTTGACCTGAAAATGAGAAAGGCTGAAAGATTCCCGACAGTTGAATTTAATTCGGCTTACAATTTCAGCCGTACTGATAATAAATCCGTGATCAACCCATTCCAGCCGTTGTTCAATCAGAACAGGGGTTTTAATTATGGCTTCACTGCCAACATTCCCATTTTTAATGGTTTCAACAACAGGCGTTTGATAAAAGCAGCCGAATTGAATATACAGGCACAGGAACTTTTATATGACCGCGATCTTTCAATGATCAATACCAGCATCTCTAATGCTTACAGGGACTATGACCTTTATAAAAGAACCCTAACGCTGGAGGAAGAAAATATAAAACTGGTACGCGAAAATATTTTTATTGCACGTGAACGTTACCGTTTGGGCATCAGTACTTTTATTGAAATGAGAGAAGCCCAGCAAAGTCTGGCCGATGCCATGAACCGCCTGATACAGGCCAGGTATAATGTAAAGACAGCAGAGGTTGAGTTGATGCGGTTGAGAGGAAGCATTATCCGGTAATGCTGAAGGCAGTTATCTTTGGTTCAGTTACATCTGTTTATCATTCGTCTGAAACAAATTGAAGAATCAGGGTTTTACAAAAACATGGATCTTAGTATATTGTTGCAGAACACATCAAATAAACACCTTGATTTAAGATTTCTTCAATAAGATTAAAAGACTTAATGGAACCTCAATCTCTACCTCAAAACGCCCAGGCTCCGATAGTAGCCATTATTATGGGAAGCGATTCTGACCTGCATATTATGCAGGCGGCCGCAGATATATTAAAATACTTTGAAGTCAGTTTTGAGCTGACCGTGGTGTCTGCACACAGAACTCCCCGGAGAATGTTCGACTATGCTGAATCGGCAATGAAAAGAGGCATTAAAGTGATCATTGCAGGCGCAGGTGGCGCAGCGCATTTGCCGGGCATGATCGCATCACTCACTACCCTTCCTGTAATTGGAGTTCCCATAAAGTCAAGTAATTCTATTGATGGCTGGGATTCCATTCTTTCCATTCTGCAGATGCCCAACGGAGTTCCAGTGGCAACAGTAGCACTGAATGCCGCTAAAAATGCAGGGATACTGGCAGCTGAAATTATCGGTGCATTTGATGTACCGGTTGGTCAGAAAATTGCAGCATATAAGCAAGAACTCAATCATGAAGTGCAGGAAAAGATCAATAATTTACGTACTGCTGGCTGGCCTAATCTTTTCGACCAGTAATTGTACCCATAAAAAGGAAACCTTTCTCCGGCTGATCACGTATAAAACCCTGGCTGGGTTTCCATCTGCTTCAGCTATTGAATACGATAATAACCGGTTATACATTTTTGGCGACGACGCTCCTTACCTATTGGTATTGGACACTTTGTATAACCCTTTCGATTCCGTTTCATTTTTAACCGATACTGCCTATCGCATCAGCAAGGATACCAAACCTGACATTGAATCAACTACGCTGATCACCCATCTTGATGAAAAACATTTGTATGCACTCGGATCCTTTTCAACCAAAGAACGACAAAGCCTGTATTATTTTCCCCTTGCATACACGGACAGCTTTTTAAAGATCAGCCTTCATAACACAACGGAATTATTCAGAGGCCTGGAAGAGATAAACATTGAGGGCCTCGCTTTTACAGGCACTTCTTTTATTATGGCCAACAGGGCAAATTATAGCAACCGGTCAAATCATTTAATTATCAGCAATGAATTGAACCCTTCTGCCGAAAATCTTTATTCCGTAATAGAGCTTATACTGGACACATCTACAGTCAAAGGAATTTCAGGTCTGTATTATCACCTGGAAAGGGATATTTTATTTTTTACCGCCTCTGAAGAAGAAACCAATAATGCATTTGAAGATGGAGTGATCAAAGACAGCTACCTCGGATGGATCAGTAGTTTTTCAGATAAGCAGGACAATAAGAAAGTAAGTGCTGACCAGCTCATTAAACTTTCAGATGTAGATAAAGCATTTACTTCTCAGAAAATAGAATCATTGTGCGTACAGGATGTAAGAAGGGATCATTTCACCCTGCACCTGGTTGCTGATAATGATAAAGGACAAAGCAGGATCTTTAAGATGATCCTGAAGCTGTAAGGATGGTGAATTTCTGCTCCAGCGTTAGCGATGACCGATACAGTTCCTCAATGAAAGTTTTTCCCCATTTCGCATAAAATCCGCTAATGTTCTCTTTCCTCTCCTGCAATCCGTTTTTCGGGAACAATGTTTCCCTGAGCTTACCCACCTGTAGCTGTTGTTCACTGAATTTTCTTTTCTCAGCCCTGATCATTTTCTTCTCCAATTCCTGTAAAGTTTTGATCGAGCGCGCACGGATAGCCGCTACGTGTTGGGATAAACCAGGGTCCACCTGTTCTGCCTGTTTTTGTATGGACTGAAATAATTCCTCAGCTTTTTCGAATTTGCCATTCAGAGAAACCTGATTTTTCGATTTTTTGTGAACAATCAGGTTCATGATATCGTGTTCCACTCTGAACAGATCTTCCATCTCCAATCCAAGCCTGGTGATTTTATCATTCCATTTTTTACTGACCACAAGGAAAGAGTTTCTAAGTACCAATACAGGAAAAGGAATTTTATAATTTTCAAAAAGACTTTTTAACTGCATCCAGTATGCAAGTTCCCCACCTCCGCCAATAAAAGCAATACCAGGCAGAATGGCCTCCTGGAAAATGCCTCTCAATATTACATTCGGGCTGAATTTTTCAGGATGATTTTCCAATTCATTTTTTAATTCATCTTTTGAAAACTCAATATCTGTATTCAATACAAAAAAACGACCTCCTTTTTCTTCGATCCTTTCCCTGCAATTGTGCTGCAAATAAAACAGGTTGATATCCCTGGCATGCGCCTGAACATCATAATGAGCGCCCAGTTCTGCAGAGGTTCCAGCCACGATCTCTATGGCTTTATGATTAAAGATATCGTCCGAAAAAATATTTATCATTGACCTTTTCAACGCCGGATGATCCGGGATCAGCACTACAAGTCCGTATGTACCAAATAATTCATTCACCAGTTCAAAAGTTGACTGCTGAATGGTTTTCCCTTCGGCATAACATCGTTTAAGCAGGTCAATAAACTCATTGCCGAATGGTTCAACACTAAGCTGTCCTTCCATTTCAGCGATCAGTTTCTGAAGCTCATTATCAACAAGCATCCGGCCGACAGCACCCTGCTGGTCTGTTTTCCATTCTATTTTTTTCCCTGAGATATAGGTGTGGTTCAATTCTTCAATATCTGCATCTTCCGATCCCATATAATAAACAGGAACGAAATGATATTGCGACCATTCATTATTCAACTGTTCAGCAATGCGGATCACATGAAGGATCTTGTATACGAAATATAAAGGACCGGTAAAAAGATTTGGCTGATGGGCCGTTGTAATAGTAAAGCTATCCCCTGATAAAAGTGAGGCTATATTAAAATCAACCTTTTCATTTGATGGTACAGAGGCATATTGTTCCTGTAATACGCTTACAAGCACTTCCCTGTTGGTATCAAAACTTTTCCTTTTCTCAATTGAATTTTTCAGGCCTTCCGGTGTAGGTGGCCATTCATAAAATGGTCGCAGGCGGGGATCGGCATCAAGGTAATCGGTAATTATCCTGGTAAATGAGTTGGTTTTATGGTATGGTATATAACTCGACGCAAACATGGGTTAAAAATAAAAACATCTGATCATTCAAAGTGTTAAGTGTAGAAAGAATCATTCTTTTTATCAGCTTAATTGCAGTATTGGATTCCCGGTACGGCAATCCCATTTGGTGTACTATATCCTCTTCAACCTGAATTAAAAATCCCGCCACTCAAAGTGGCGGGATCCGTTTTTAGTGGTTTTGTAAATTACATTTTTATAAATCGCATTACACCGGTTGTACCTCTGGTAGTGCTACCAACAATCTGGTAGCTACCCTGGGCAAGGTGACCCAATTGTAAGTGAATATCATTCCGGCCTGCAAAAGCCTCCCTGGTAAAGCTCATTACAATTCTTCCGTTTGCATCTACCACTGACCAGTTGATCTTCATGGCTCTTCTTGCGTGTAAACGAAGAATGCTATGGTTTTGAACCAGGTTGGGCATCATCACCATGCTGGTAACATCAGCATCTATATTGGTGGTAGCTGTAGGGAATGAAATAGCTCCAAAATTACCAATGGCAAATGATCCGAATAAAACAGTATTTACGCCCACCTGCCTGTCGTTGGGTGTTCCGCTTGGAGTAACGCCTGTTGGAGGACTCACAATGGTCCAACCCGATCCGTTGTTTACTGCTGCTTCCATTACCAGTGATGCAGTTGCGTTTGTATTCATATCTGTTTCCACAAACTGGAATACCAGGTTAACTTCAGAAGCGGGAACTGTGTTGGGCACCACATACCATGTTCTGTTGACAGCCCTGTTAGGGTTATTGATGGCTGGAGTAATACCTGTTGCTACACGCACCTGATAATTTCTGCCCTGACCGTTTGAAATGATCACAGGATTGTATGAGGTGGCATCCGGACCAACAGGGATCACCACCGGCATGGCATTTATATTATTACTTATCACAACACCAGTGCCGTTGGTTATTATATGGCTTGCCGCACTACCGGATGTGGAACCATTCAAACTAAGTGTTGAAGCGCCCGTAGTGATATTTCCATTAGTAAGGATTAAACCGTTTTCAATGCTCATGTTACCTGTAAGCGTTATGCCTCCCGTACCATTCATGATCACAGTTCCTACAGTGATGGCACCTATATTCTGGTTTGCATTTCCTCTGAAAGCAACAAAGCCCGAAGGCGCACTGAACGTTCCTCCATTTGAAAAATTACCATAGATATTCAGAAAAGCACTGGCTGCAACGGTTAAGGAAGTACCGTTGTTGATAGTGAGATTTCTTACATTGGCAATGCCGTTAACTACAGGTGCATAAGGAGTACCTGAAGTGATCACCACATCGCTTGTTGATGTTGGCACACCACCACACCAGTTAGCCGGCGTATTCCAGTCAACACTGACCACACCAAGCCATGCATTATTATCAGCAACCGTTAAAATTGCATTGTTTGATGTAGCATTACCGCATAAGCCGGTGATAACTACACTGTAGGTAGCAGCATCAGCAGATGTAACCGCATTCAATACAAGACTGGACCCGGTTGCGTTTGGAATATCTGTGTTATTCTTTCTCCACTGATAAGTAAGGCCGGCACCTATTGCTGTAACATTAAATGTAACATTTGATCCGGTACATACTGCCTGGTTTGCAGGCTGGCTGGTTATAGCCGTATTTGGACTCACTGTTGCGGTAACAGATGCACGTGGACTTTCACAACCTTCAGTGATCTTAATATTGAAGAAAGCATTGTACTGGGTAAGTGAGGTGGATGCTGTAGAAGATGTTGCAGAACCTACTATAGAGAATCCTCCGAAAGCTGAAACAAAAGGATAGGAACAGGTATACGTTCCAATACGGCTTATGCCACCTGATGCATTTGTCATTTGATAATTTCCTGATAAAGGAATAGCCCATCCAAGACCAAGTTGTTGAGGCGTTCCCACCTGGGCTGATGTAAATGTGAATGATGCAGTTTGCAGGTTGGTTGTAGATCCGCTTTCCCTTAATGCAAGCGTCAACTCTGTTCCTGTTGGGATCACCCAGACAGAATCAACCCTTACCGGACCAGAGGTAGAAATTCTCATAGGCCAGTCAGTTGCCGAACTGGAATTGATACTTCCACAGCCGGTGGCATCTGGTGCCAGACCAACTACAGAACTCCCGCCACCCTGTATAGCACCTACATAATAGGTAGTTGTTGTATTTAATACCGGTGTGGTAAATGCCGTACCTGTACCAACAGGTAAACCGCCCGTTGCAGCTGTATACCAGTTCAATGCGGCACCGGTAGTGCTGGTGGCATTTAGCGTTAATGTACCATCCCCGCATCTGGCAGCTCCGGCACTGGTAAGCACCTGCGGATTATTGATGTTAATGGTTATTGCAGGCTGCTGACAAATATTTCCGGCAGCATCTTTCAATTCAAGTTTGTAATGAGAAGTAGTGGTAAGAACGGGTGTAACATAAGTAATTCCGGTTGCACCGGCAATCAGATTATAACTGATTCCATCAGCTGAAGAATACCATTGTGTTGTGGCAGCACCCAAACCCGTATTGGGTGAATAACTTAAGGTGGTGGTTCCACTCACACATATTTCCTGTGGCAAAGCGGACAATGTAATTGTTGCAGGTAATACAGTAAGATGTAATGAATCTATATTCTGGCAATTGGTTACAGTGTTGTTTGCTGTAGCAATATAGGTATAGGTGCCCGCTGTACTTGTTTTGGCAAAAACTATGGATGTACTGCCTCCGGTGTATGGAATTGTGGCACCCGGATCTGAATATAATCCAGTTACCGGCAACCAGGTAAAATTATTGTAATCGGCTAAACTTGAATTTACCTGCAGGGTGGTAACCGTGTTATTACAAACTGTGGTTGAATTAGTGATGTCAAATGCAGGCGATGGAACTATGGTGGCCAATACTGATGTTCTGGCACTTTCACAGCCTTCACTTATATTCAACTGGAAGAAGGCATTGTAAGTAGTGGTGTTGGTAGCAGCTGTGGATGAAGTTGCAGATCCTACAATTGAAAATCCATTGAGCGCAGATGTAAACGGATAAGAACAGGTGAACGTCCCTATCCTGTAAATATTACCGGAGCTGTTTGTGAGCTGATAACTTCCGGATGCCGGAATGGCAAAGCCAAGATTTATCTGTTGCGGAACACCCACCTGTGCACTGGTAAATGTAAAAACCGCTGTCTGAATATTGGCTGTTGACAATGCCTGCCTTAATGCAACGGTTAGGCTCGTACTATTTGGTATCACCCATGCAGAATTGATAGTAATGGGCGCTGTTGTATTAAATCTCATTGGCCAGTCAGTAGCGGTACTTGAATTGATAGTGCCGCATGTAGTGGATGTTGGAGAAATTCCTACATCTGAACTGGCTCCGCCTTCAGCTGCCGAAACATAATAGGTGGTATTTGTGCTGATAACAGGCGTTGTAAAATTATTACCGGTTCCAACTGGTGACCCGCCGGTAGCTGAAGTATACCAGTTCAATGTGGTGCCTGGAGAACCGGTAGCCGATAAAACAACTGTTCCCGGACCACACCTTGTTGCTGGTGTTGTTGAAAGCAATTGTGGATTGCTGAATAAAACAGTTACTACGTTGGAGGTGTCGCCGCTACCTGCACAGGAAACATAAGCCCTGTAATAAGTGGTAACTGTATTGGGAACAGCCGGCGAATAGGAAATGCTGTTGGTGCCTGTATTTATCCAGGATCCCGCAGCACCGGTTAATGATTCCTGCCACTGGATATTACCGCCGCTGCTTCCTGAGAGTGACAGTACAGGAATGCCACCTGTGGCGCAGAAAGATGCCGGGTCTGAAGAAGCTGTGCCGGCTTCAAGTGCCGTAACCATTCTCTGTGCTGCCGGCATGGCGTCATTCAATGCATTGGCATCACCAGCAGTACTTGTGGAAGCATTGAAAACGTAAGTACCTGCAGCAGTCATATTGTAATTGCTACTGATGATCACGTTTAATGTGGCATCAGGAGCAAGCGTTCCTGAATTGATGGTCACCGGAGTAAAGCTGATGGCATTTGGACCCGTAACCGAAACGTTTACCGTAACGGGAGTAGTGGAAAAATCAATAGAGGTTGAACTGAAGTTCCTGATCACTACAGTTACGGTTTCAGCATTGCTGTAACAGTTTTGCTGCGCTGGGACAAGCAGATCAACCGCACCTACATCTGTACCCACAGTTGCTACGGTCTCATACGATCCGGGTGTTGGGGTAGCATCTCTCACCGTACCAATAATATCGGAATTCACTCCAACATTGGCACCGGCTGAAGCAATGGTGGAATTAATTGGATAGAAGTTTCCATTTACAGCATCGGCAAAAACGGGGTCAACACTAAGACTTTGCTGGTCATAAGCTGAAGAATTGGCTGCCTGCCATGCAGTAAGCGTGGCATAATCAGTAGTGCCATAAGCCCCGGTAAATGCATTTGTTGTGTTTACATACAGAACATTATTATTAGACAGAATGGAAGAACCGGTGGTATTAAAAAACAATGCATGTTTTTCACCAGTGCCTCCGCGTGATATGTAAACAATATTATTTCTGAATTCAATATTATTTGCGGAAGTGGTTTGATAAAAACCTCTTGTTACATCGTTTGATACGGTTGAAGGATCATTTAATACAATGGTATTATGATAATAACGTACACCATTTGAACCGGTATTATACAGGCCATACTGGGTTCCGTTGGTGCTATTGAAATTGTAGATGAGGTTATTGATGATACTATTTTCTGAACCGGCAGGTGCATCATTCCCATCCAGATATATTCCGTATGCCGCATCCGTCTGGTCAGTAGCTATGGTATGAGTAGAATGTATCCTGTTTGCGGAAACCAGCGCCCTGATATTTCCACCAGTAAAATCAATACCGGTGAAAAGGGTTACTGCCGCCCTGTTTGCCCTGCTGATATTATTGTTGGTTATAAGGACACCATCTGTCTGGCTGATCTCGATACCTGTTGTATAAAAATCACGGATGGTATTATTGATGATCTGGTTATTTACTGCATTGGCCGATCCTGTAGAACCCGAAATTATTATACCCTGGTAAGCTCCGGTAATGGTGTTATTACTGAATGTATTATTACTGGCACTTCCATCTGTGGTTACCGAGGTTTCTGCTCCTGAGATCACAATTCCACCGCTATTACTTTGAGACGTACTGGTTACTACGCTCACATCTATTGAACAATTATTGATGGTATTATTGTCAGCTCCATTGGTAAGATGAAAGCCCCAACCGTAATTATTTCCGGATTGAACGAGCAGGTTCAGATCCCTGATGGTAATATAATCAGTGCCATTAAGCTGGAAAAGATATCTGGCCGATGATGTAGGCGCATATCTCAAAGTGGCCGTGCCATTTCCATCAAAAGTTACCGTATTAACAGCACTTGATCCGGATATAACCGGCAGTGAAACCTGTTCATCATAAAAACCTGCAGCTATCTCAAAAACAATGGGTCCTGCAATTCCACAACTGAGGGCAAATTCAACATCTGCAAAGGTCTGAAAATTGGTAGCTGAATTGGGTTGTGAACCATCAATAGTATATGTTCCACCAGGTAATGGCTGAGAAACTGAAACAGTAAATGGGGCTGTAGTAGAATTAGATGCTCCACAACTTACGGTTACAGCATAAGATGTATTTGCCGTAAGTGCAGGGGTTGTATAGCTTACTCCGGTTGCACCGCTTATTGGAGTATAAGGTCCTCCCCCTGAAGATGAAAGCCACTGATAGGTTAAACCTGTTGCTGCCGTTTGGCCTGTGACCGATAAAATAGTTGACTGGCCACTACAAACACCCGATATCCCGGAAATAGTGCCTGGATTAGGCGGGCCAACACAGTTGAGCGCCTGAATGAATGAGATACTGCCATAAAAACTTCTGGGTGTATTTGAAATGTTGTCGGGAAAATATCCAACATAGGTTGCACTGGCCGCATTGTTCTGGGCATAGATCTCCAGGCCCCCACCTGAGAAAAGATTTGCTGAAGCCCCACTGGCACCGTAATATGGCCCGCCTCCGTTAAGAGCAGCAAGTGCCAGCCTGTAGGTAGTGTTGGAAGGAATTATTAATGATATACCTGTTAAAACCGGTGTTATGCCCGCAGATGCTCCGGAGGTTACCGTATTACCAGCTGATACCTCTATCCAGCCATTTGAAGTGTTGATATCAGATGGAGCGCCTGTAACCGCAGATGGATGATACCATAAGGAAAAATTGGTAGTTGTATTGGCAGGCATATAATTACTGATATCAGTAATTAATATGCTGTAAGGATTGGTGTTTCTGATGCCAAAAACGATAGCACTGGGATCAGATGACCAGTAAGTTGCGTTTGTGGTTGTGGTACTAACAACAGTTTGTGAAAAACAATGAAAGGATAAAATGGAGCTAATGACCAATAAAGTCAATTTCACTTTCATTAAAAAGTAAATTTTCCTCATAAGCAATAAATTAAACTGTAACGGACCGTAAGAGATATTTATGGAAAAGTAAGCCTTTTTACACTATGAAAGCTGCTCAAAAATATGATCAAAAACCCTTTATAATACTTAAACAGCCTTACAGGAAACTACAATTCCGTTTTATCGTGGTATATCCTTTTCAATCTCAATACATTCTCATCTCTAAGTTCCTCAGGCAATAATTCATCATCCCAGTTCTGAAAACATACGGGCCTTGCAAATCTTTTGATCCCATCTGATCCTACTGCAGAAAACCTGCTGTCCGTTGATGCCGGATAAGGGCCACCATGATGCATGGCCATGGAAACCTCAACACCGGTAGGAACTCCATTTAATACGAACCTCCCACAAAATGCTGCCAGGCTGTCTACCAGCTGAGGATGACTCCTCACTTCCTCCTTAGTAGCCATTAACGTTGCAGTAAGCTGACCTTCCATAACCTGAGCAACATTGATCATGTCATCGATATCAGAACATGTTACCAGTAAACTGAAAGCACCAAAAACTTCCTGGTGCAATAATGGGTTGATCAAAAATGTTTCCGATGAAACCGTTGCCAGGGTAGTTAGGCATAAACTTTCTTTATCTGAAGGGCCTTCATTAGTAAGCAGTGTTACACCCTGTTGGGCCAGCATTTCCTTTCTTTTTTGGAAAAAGTTAGTTGCTATGCCACTATGCAGCATTTCTGCCGGAGATACACCATTCATTTTACTGGTAAGCAGTTGCTGAAAGTTATCCAGTTCTTCAGATCGTATGCCAACCAGGATGCCCGGATTTGTACAGAACTGCCCGGCACTGGCAGTGATTGATTTCAAATACATGTTTACTATGGCTTCCATGTCCTGCTTCAATTTTCCCGGTAACATGAATACAGGATTCACACTTCCCATTTCCGCAAAAACCGGTATGGGAACCGGTCTTTTGCCGGCAAGATCAAACAAAGCCCTTCCACCATTCAACGACCCTGTAAAACCCACTGCCTTTGTTAAGGGATGTTGTACCAGTGCTTTCCCCGTTTCAAAGGAAGCTCCCTGAAGATGAATAAAAACATCTGCAGGCAGATCAGATTTTTTAACAGCACGCTGAATAGCATCTGCAACCAGGTTAGAAGTTAAAAGATGCGCGGGGTGTGCTTTTACAACAACCGAACATCCTGCTGCAAAAGCACAGGCGGTATCTCCACCGGCAGTTGAGTAGGCAAATGGAAAATTAGAAGCGCCAAAAATAACCACAGGACCAAGTGGAACCAGCATCTTTCTCAGATCAGGCTTATAGGGCATCCTGTAAGGATCACCGGTTTCAATTTTTATATCTAAACTGCTGCCATCCTCACAGGCTGCTGCGTAACTTTCCAGCTGAAACCGGGTTCGGATTAATTCGGATCTTAGTCTTGCCTGGTCAAGATTCGTTTCCTTTGATGCAGTTATTATTAATTCATCAGCATGTGCATCCAGTTCTTTGGCAATAGCCCGCATGAAACCGGCTCTTTCTCCCGGTTTTAATTTTTTATACCGCATAAATCCTTTCCATGATCTTTTCATGGCTTCATCCACTTCATCCCATTCGGCTTTATTTGTTGGTAACATGTTTGACATTTTGAATAAATTAATGTAACCAGAAATTCATCGGACAGGCACTTCTTTTTTAAGCCCTTTTAACCGGTAAATAAAAAAACTATGTGCAGGTTTTCCATTTCTCCGGATATTGATCACACCAGCCATTTCTATGGTTTTATAGAAATCAATGGGGATTCTGTAACGGTCGGTTGATGGTACCACACAATATACCCGGTTGACATCAACTCCTTCAGCTCTTTTTTTATTCAGCCATAAATAATGACCGGTTTTAATTGTGCCCAACCCTATCATCGGGATTCCCAGAGGACGGCAGAAATAATATTCAATATGAGCGCCCCACCAGTGGGAAGTAACCATTGGACTGTTTGCCGGCATCAGTCCTTTTTTGATATCATTTTCATAAACAGCTTTAAATTGTTTGCCCGCATCTTCCCATCCAAACATGTCCACTGTAATATCACCCCTGCCAAGACTTTCTTTATCCTTGCTATAGGTACCCGGTAAATACTGAACCAGGACCGCCCAGGTTGTATATACCAGCATGAAAATCCCAAGCGCCCATCGAAGTACATTAGGGTAAAGCTTTTTATTGATCTCCGACAGGTGTACAGCGGCCAATGGAATAAGACTGACATATGCAGGACCGCTCCAATGTGGTAAGGGTGTGTCGCGGAATAAGGAAACAACAAGCAGGATGAGGGCCAACGGAATTCCTGCCAGATTGTAAATTCTTAATGCCTGATGCCGGCTGAAGTTTTTCCATTGGATGATAGCCCATACTATCAGGATGGTGTTGATGGGATTATTGAAACCCACCTGGCTTGCTATCTGTTTTGCAAAACTCTGCCACCTGATTATAAAATGATCAACATCCACGCGCTGGCTATGGTAATTCCAGGTGGCAAAATCATATGTGAGGTTCCATATGAATATTGGGCTTATCAAAACAAGCGTAATACATATAGAAAGATAGAGTTGGGGTTTCTTAAACCAGCTCAGTTTGAAAAAAATGATCCAGAGTCCGAATCCTCCCCATAAAAAAACTCCATGAACCTTGCTCATGATGCATAAGCCCATTGCCATTCCAAATACCATCCAGTGCCACCAGTTATTTTCATCATTTATGATCTTTACAATGGTCCACATGCCGAATGTCCAGAACACCATTTGCGGCGAATCGGGTAAAATGTATAAGCCGGCAGTGATGCCAGCATAAAATGATGCATTGTACAATATCGCAGCAAACCATCCGGCTCTTTCGTTTTTGATCAGGGCCACGGTCTTATACATAAACCAGGTAGAAAGTGCACAACCTATTACGCTGCCAAGTCGTATGAAACCTTCAAAATCATCCAGTAAAAGATTCAAAGTAAATATTCTAATCCAGACAGCCACCATTGGTGGATGGTCGAAATAATTCCATTGCAGGTACTGACTGTACAACCAGTAATATGTTTCATCATTGCCCAGTTCCAAAACAAAGCCCAGTATGCCTCTGAATGCAGATAATAATAATATGAGAATAATAACGTGCCTGCGATAATTTGGAAAAGATGACGGTACGATGGATGACCTGGAAGCGGCTACAGATGTAAAATGCTGTTTGATGAATAACATGTTTTTCATTCGAGTTGAAACAATCTGGCCTCTTTGATTTCTAAATAATGAACAGCTTCTGATGAAAACATACTCATCCTTTATTGGCTATGTGAATTCCATGAGGCCGTACCGTTAGATCATTTGATCCATAAAACTACAGCTTACCGTTCATGTAAAAATTGTAGAAACGATTAATTATGCCAACCGAACAACGAAAGTTGTCGTAATTTAATAGAACAAAACCATTTTGCCATGAAACAAAAAATTTTACTTTTTGTATTTCTCTTTTCTATTGTTGTAGCATCGCATGCTCAAAAGAAAGTAACAGCTTATGCCATTACAGGCGCGCAAAAAGGAAGTAGCGGATGGTCGGAGGTAAAGCTGGTGGACGTTGCAACCGGCGATGAAGTTCAAACGGTTTATAAGACCGCACAACAGATAACACTGCTCAACGCAAGGACGGGTAAGCCCATTATTAAAAAAGAAAAGGATGCTTTGCAACATTCAGGGAAATCATATGTACTGGTATCAGCACCGGTAAAGGTAATTGAAGACGGAAAAGAGATAGTTGAAAGAAAGGTCAGAACAATTCTTACCAATGCTCCACACATCGCTTACGACAAACCATTTGCTACCAATTCAGCAGCCTGCGCATACGATAAAAAACATGGTAGATTGTATTATACCCCAATGGGAATAAATGAACTGCGTTACATAGACCTGAAATCAAAAACACCCAGGATCTATTATTTTGAAGATGAGTCTTTTGGTGTGCTAAGCGGTCCAGGGGATGTGCCCAATCAAATAACGCGGATGGTCATTGCAGCTGATGGTGATGGCTATGCGCTTACAAACAATGGCAAACACCTCATCAGGTTCACCACCAATAAAAAATCTGTTATTACCGACCTGGGTGCACTTACAGATGATCCATCGAATGGTAAAAATTCAATTCATAGCCAAAGCGGGTATGGTGGAGATATAGTGGCACATAGCAATGGCGACCTGTATCTCATAACTGCCAACAGAAAGGTATTCCATATCATTACAGAATACAGGACAGCAAAATACCTGGGACAAATTCAGGGTTTACCAAAAGGATTCACTACCAATGGTGCAATGGTAGACCAGGGCATGAGTGTAATTGTGTGCAGTTCCAATTCAACACTTGGATATTTTAAGTTTGACATCAAAACGCTGCAGGCAGAAAAAATTTCCGGTGACCATTCCGTTTATAATGCATCGGACCTGGCCAATTCAAATTTGCTTTCAGAAAAAAAGCGTAAAAAGAAAGACCATTTGAAAGAAGAGGTGCTACCTGCACAACCACAGCCCGATGCGGTTGCTGATACCAGGCAAAAACCAACACCTGCCCAGCTTTCAGGAAGAAATTCAATATCTGTGTATCCAAATCCGGTTACAACCGGCACGGTCCGGCTTACATTCAGGGATCAGCCACATGGTAAATACATAGTTCAACTCATTGACATTTCTGGTAAACAGATAAGCCAGCAGGAAGTAACCGTCAATAATAAAATACAGGTGCAGGAACTAAGGCTTCCTTCATTGATAACGGCGGGAAATTATATGATCAGGGTTGTTGACAATGCCAATAAAGTTGTGAATACAGAAAAACTTGTGGTGCAACAATAATTACCATGTAAACTAGCAGTGCTATAACCAATGCCCGTCGTTTTCTGTTTCAGAAGCGGCGGGTTTATTTATACCAGCAAATCATTTAATTATTCCAGTTAACTGTGCCCAGTTTGAACCGGGCCTCCAATGCTTTTTTGTTTGCAGGAACAGATAAGGTATAGGTATTTCCGGGTTGAATATTATTGAAATACAAGGTTCTTTTATCAAACAGCTTCTCTCCTTTTTTATAATAAAACACATCTACCGATACCGCCTTCAAAAAATTATCACTGTTATTTTGAATGGAAACCTCAACTGATTCAAGGTTCCTGCCATTGTTGGCTGACACATAACGGGCATGCATATACAGTAATTTTACATCAGCAGGAACAGGCTTTTCGGAAATAATTGTATCCTGCACCGGCAGCGATTCTTCCCTGATCTTTACCGGGATTTGACTGGGCCTGTAATTTATCTGAACACTATTCCTCAGTTTTTCATGTTGTGCCAATACCCTTCGAACAGAATCTATAAATGCATCGACAGACGAAGTGGACTCTTTTTGTGTAGCCGGCACTGGAAGAGCAGCACCCGCAGGTTGGAGATTTTTTTTCGGCTTCTGTGCAGTGTTGTCAGTTTCTGAAGGTTTACTTACCGTTGATATGTTTTCAATCCTGGCAGGTTCTTCTTTATTTCCCAGCAGTAAAACTCCGGTTATTACCATAATGAATATTGACAGGGCAATAAGCTTCAGCTGGGGAGAAATCACAAACCTTTTTTTGGTTTTCTTTTTATGAAGCCAGTCGGCATATTCATACTTAAGATCCTCCAATGACCGGGCGTACTTTATCTCTGCCTGAGGTTCTTTGTTTTCTGCTGAATACGCCTGAACACGTTGAAAGATCTCTTCTGCTTTCTTTTCAAGTTTTTCCGAAGTCAGCATTTCTTCATCAACAGGTTCCAATTCAGATACCGGTTGTTGAATCATTGGGATTACAGGAGCCGAAGCCTTAACTGATGAAGCAGGGTCAGGCGCAAAAGCGGAATAAGTTTTTAACGTATCGATCTCCGAAGGATACAACCATGCAGCACTTTTGCCATCCTGCCAAACCAGATCGGTAGGTTGCACAGGCAGATGAACCAATTCGTCCAGTTCGAATGGTCCCAGCTCTTTATTATTGCGCAGTATACGGTAAATTTTCTGCATAGGCCAGCCGGGATGCTACCGCAAATTTTAATCCATATTTATCCCTATCCGGGGAGGAGGCAAATTTGTAGATAATATGTGAATGAAGCCCTGATAACCTGTATAAAATGGACAACCAAAGCAATTATAAATCAGCCAGCTACCCGTTAATGGTAAACAGGAGGAAGATTTTAACAAACTGGTGTTTAACCAGGAACCTTAAAGCCCATCCAATATGTAAACATTCCTGACTATGAGAGTAGAATTATTCATACTGATTTTTATAATGATTAGCATCTGGCTCCAGTTAAGAAGCAGGGAACTGAACAGGTAATTATTCAAAACTGATCTCCACGTCATTTCCTACCGGATGTGCCACGCAGGTAAGCACCAAACCAGTTTGCAATTCTTCTTCTGTAAGTACCTCATTATAAGAATGCCAGATTTTTCCTTTAATACATTTGGCTGCGCAATTACCACAGCTTCCAACTTCGCAGCTATAAGGCAGGGAGATGCCCTGCATTTTTGCAGATCTTAAAATAGTATTGGGATATTCCACCCTGA
>CAMPIQ010000020.1 GCA_946886475.1 uncultured Chitinophagales bacterium
TTCATAGCCACCAGCTTTATCATTCCGGAATAAACCAATCGCACCTTAAATCAAAAATGAAAAATAAAAGAAGATATCAGTTCTGGAGGGTATTCTGGGTTGTGCTGGCTATTTATCTGTTCTTCACCATCATTGGATTGGCATTTGCATCATTTGCACCATATGAAAAACCATTCGACTGGCACCAGCTTCTTACACTGAAGCACCTCATTAATCAGGTGGTATCTTTTTTATTTAGTGTTGGTTTTTTTTATTTTACCCTGAATGCATTTTACCGGTTCTTTTACGAAAAACGGAATACCTACGATTTTCTGAAATATGGAATACTGGCGGCGCTGGTACTGGCAGCATATAGTGTCGGCTCTTATTTTATATTTTCTGTTGAAGAGATCTCGATGCAAATAAATAATAAGGCCATACCCGTTGAGCTGATGGTATTGTCATTTACATTTTCAATTGTTTTCCAGTTAGGCTTTTCCCTGCTGGTGGCTTATCTTACTTATCTGCGCGATGAAAAAAAACAAAGAAAGATCCTTGAAGAGCAGAAAATGCAATTGGAAGTAGAAAAATCACAGGCAAATTTTAATTTCCTTAAGGCACAGATCAATCCCCATTTTTTGCACAACACGCTTAATTTCCTGTATGCAAAGTCGCTTCCTTACTCTCCGGAATTATCGGAAGGAATATTAACCCTCAGTGATATCATGCGATATGCCTTAAGTGAAGGAAATGCCAGGGACGGCAAGGCACCTTTGAAGGATGAAATTGAACACGTGCGCAATGTGATCAAGATCAACCAGCTTCGTTTCAGCAACAATCTCAATGTGCAGTTTGATGTTCAGGGTGTGATCAATGGGTCAACCATCATACCATTTGTTTTGATAACACTGGTAGAAAACGCATTTAAACATGGAGACCTCAAGAGCAATGAATCGCCGATAGCGATCAGGGTGAATGTAGAAGACGGCATCATTTATTTTTATTGCCGGAATAAAAAGAAATCGGGCCCAAAGGAATTGTCAACAGGTATTGGTCTCGATAATATAAAAAAACGCCTGGAACTTGCATATGGACGGGACCACAAACTGAAGGTGAAGGATGAGGGAGAATATTATACTACAGAACTAACCATCAACAAGCTATGATCAACTGCATTATTGTGGACGATGAGCAACATGCCATTGATATTCTTCAGCACTATGTTGCCCAAACCCCTTTTCTGAATCTTACCGGCAGTTTTACCAATCCTATTGAAGCATTGCAAATGGTTACTAACCAGAAAGCAGATCTGGTTTTCCTTGATATACAAATGCCTGAATTATCGGGAATTGATTTTATAAAAGCCATCCGTGGTAAGGCCAGGGTAATTCTTACAACAGCTTACAGTGAATTTGCCCTTGAGAGTTATGAGCTGGACGTGGTTGATTATTTATTAAAACCCATCCGGCTGCCAAGGTTTTTGCAGGCCGTGCAAAAGGCCGCTAAAGAAATTGATGATCCATCATCTTCTCCATCTGATGCCCAGGATGATTATATGTTTGTAAAAACGGAATCAAAGGGGAAACTGCTTAAGATCAATCTTAAAGAGATCGACTATATCGAAGGCATGAAAAATTATGTGGCCATTTACTGCAATGCAAAAAAGACCATGGTTTATGCTACACTAAAGGATATGGAAGAACGGTTGCCCCGTAAAGATTTTATCCGGGTACATAAATCATTCATCATTGCCATATCAAAAATTACAGGTATTGAAGGCAACCTTGTAAGATTGAAAGATGTACATACTGAGATCCTCATTGGTGAGAACTACAAGCCGCAACTGATGGAGATCATCAGGAATAAGATGATACAGTAAGGAGCTGCCGGCCAAATGCCATTGACCTGTGGATGGCTGCACTCATCAAATGTTCATTTCAGATCAGTTAAAATGCACTAACTTCTACTCACACATAAACCTGTTTGTATGAGAAGAATGTTATTAACCAGCACCTTGCTGCTATCCATCACTTTATGGTCTCAACAAAAAACTTACTGGACACCCGAACAGACAATGAAAATGAAAAATGTTTCGGCTGTTCGTGTATCGCCCGACGGAAGTAAAATTGTTTATACAGTCCGCGAAGCCATTATGACGGATGACCGGAGTGAATATGTAAACCAGATCTATCTTACAGATGCTTCAGGAAAAAATACAGTGAAACTCACAAAGGGCGACCGCAATAATGCCAATCCCAGGTGGAGCCCCGATGGAAACCGGATCGCCTTTACATCAAACCGCGATGGGAAAAATAATTTATACATCCTTCCGGTGCATGGGGGTGAATCTGAAAGGCTGACAGATGTAAAAACAGGCGTTGGGGATTTTGACTGGAGCCCGGATGGAAAAATGATCGCTTACACCATGTCCGACCATCCTTCAGCAGCCGAGGAGAAAGCAAAGAAGGCAAAAGACGACTGGTATTTTATGGATGAAAACTATAAACAGGGCAGGTTATACATTTTATGGCTGAATGAAAAGGATACTGCAGGGAAACAGAAAACCCTCCAGCTCACCAGTGAAAACCGGCACATTGCTGATTTTGACTGGAGCCCGGATAGTAAATCTATTGTGTTCACGCATGCCGCATCGCCCCGTGTAAATGATAATGTGTATAGCGATGTGTCTCTTGTAAATATCATTACAGGAAAAGTGGAACCCATCGCAGCCACCGGTGCCAGTGAATCTGATGCAATGTTTAGTCCTGATGGCAGGTCCATTGCATATTTTGTAAGTGAGGAACCGGTTGTATGGGGAGGCCGCACCATTGTGCGCATAGTTCAGGTGAGCGGAGGCGGGTCAACTGAGCTTGCAGGCACTCCAAACGAACCGGGCATATTACTGGGCTGGAGTGCAGATGGTAAATTTATTTATACCGGCGAAGCGCATCATACTTTATTCAATGTGTATAAATTAAGCACCGATGGAAAGGATGTCAAACTATGGAATACCAGTTCAAATGATCTGATCAGCGGCTTATCGCTTAACAGTTCAGGAAGTCATTTTGGTTTTGTATCACAAAGCACAAGCCGTCCTGGTGATGCATACATAAGTTCAACTACTTCTTTTACACCCGTAAAGATCAGCAATGTAAATCCTGATATAGCTTCTTATCCTGTTCCAAGAACGGAGGTTATAACCTGGACCAGTTTTGACGGAAAGGAAATTGAGGGATTGCTCACTTACCCTTTGAATTTTGAAAAAGGAAAAAAATATCCATTGATCCTGAATATTCATGGTGGTCCTGCCGGCGTATTTAGCCAGTCCTTTACAGCTGCTAACGGTGGCGCCTATCCTGTTGCAGCATTTGCGGAAAAGGGAATATTTGTTTTACGGCCCAATCCGCGCGGCTCAACAGGTTATGGGCTGGATTTCAGGCTGGCCAACCAGAGAGACTGGGGAGGCGGCGATTATAAAGACCTGATGGCCGGTGTAGACCATGTGCTGGCAATGGGCAATGTGGATAAGGACAGGCTGGGTGTAATGGGATGGAGTTATGGAGGATTTATGAGCAGCTGGATTGTTGGACATACAGACCGTTTTAAAGTTGCATCCATAGGTGCACCGGTAGTTGATCTTGCTGCACAGAATATGACAGATGATATTGCCGGATTTCTTCCTTCCTATATGAAAAAACAACCCTGGGAAGACTGGGATGTATATGCGCAACATTCACCGCTGCGGTATGTACAGAATGTAAAGACGCCGGTATTGTTGCAACATGGTGAAGCAGACATCCGTGTTCCCTTCAGCCAGGGAGTGATGTTTTATAATGCATTGAAAAGAAGAGATGTGCCTGTAAGATTTCTTGTGTTGCCACGGCAGCCACATGGACCGGTTGAACCAAAAATGACCATGAAGGTGATGCAAACCAATTTGCAGTGGATGGAACAATACCTGCTTGGAGGAGAAAAGGCTTTTTAATTGACAGGCAGTTAATAATGCAATGAAAAGCGGCTTTATTTGACCAAATCATGAAGCCGTTTCAGGTCATTTATTTCCGGAACAGTAAATACTTCATTGTTCTCAAATTTCGATTTAAAGAACAATATTCTTTTATGCTGCGGGTATTTTGCCAGTATGGCTTCGATCATTTCACCCACCTGATCGTCTTTCTGATAAAGCGGGGTAACGGGCGGCGCTTCGGTTTTATAACGGTTCGGCATTTGGTTGATCATGGCTTCAATGGTAGCCACTTTGCCGGGTGATATGCCAGGAATAGCTGCGGCCTTGCCGTGCAGTCCCTGTAATTGTTTCTTACTCAGCCAGCCCCGTTCTGTATATTGTTTGTATAAACTGATGATAAAAGAGGAAACCGGGTAAGCAATTATGCATTCTTCAAGCACATCATTGACGATATCAATGTTCTTCTTTTCCATGCTGAAAGATTTGTGATGTGGCAACAGGCAAAAGGCCTTTGGCCACAAGCTTATTACGCTTTCTTCACATTCACTGCAGTTGGACCTTTAGGGCCCATTTCAACTTCAAATGTTACTTTATCGTTTTCGCGTATGGGAGCTGTCAGGGCTTTGATGTGAACAAAAACGCGTTCTTTGGTAATGTTATCGTTAATAAATCCAAAGCCCTTATCGTCATTAAAAAAGCTAACTGTTCCGGTTCTTATCGGATCTTCGTCTTCACCTGGCACATGTTTAGGCGCACCGATCTGCATGTCTTCCACGTTAAACACTTTTTTCTTCTTTGGGTCGGGAGGAGTTGATGAAATATTTCCATTTTCATCAATATAAGCCATCATGTCATCAAGACTCTTGCCTTTCTTGGCATTTGCCTTTCTTTCTTCCATCTTTTCTCTTTTCTCCTGTTTGTCTTTCAGTCTTTTCTTTTCTTTTTCTTTTTTACCGAAAGTTTCACCCGATCTCGCCATAAATGTTTAATGTTTGATTATGGTGAAGGTCGTCTTTTTTATTGGAACTGGCGGTTTTTAGCTGTTAAGTATATGCCAGAGTTCAGTTGTTTATTGAAAAGCAGCGTAAACCGGTCTGCAAATGCAATTTGATCCTTGTGGATGTTACAGCTTTTGCCTTATAAATTTAACAGTCCGGAAAGGCCATGGAGTTTTATTCGTAAATTAGAAAAAGTATGAAACCCTTTTTTCAACTGCTTCTTTACCTTGTATTACCCATTTTAGGTCCGGCTCAAAAAGTGGTTTCAATTACAATTGATGGGTCTATAAATCCCGCTACTGCAAGTTATATTGAACGCGGAATCAGGGAAGCAGGAGCAGCAAAAGCTGAATGCCTGATAATTTTTTTAAATACACCCGGCGGACTTGTAAAATCCACCCGTGTGATTGTTGGGCATATCATGGCTTCACCGGTTCCGGTTGTTGTGTACGTTGCTCCGGCCGGTGCGCATGCCGGTTCTGCCGGAGTTTTTATCACTATTGCAGCCCATGTAGCCGTGATGGCGCCTGCCACTAATATTGGAGCTGCCCATCCGGTATCCCAGGGTAGCATGGACACCACTATGAATGCAAAAGCTACAAATGATGCTTCAGCATTCATAAGAACCATTGCAGAAAAAAGAAACCGCAATATTGAATGGGCCGAAGAAGCTGTCCGCAACAGCGTTTCCATTACTGCTTCCCAGGCGCTGGAATTAAATGTGATTGATTTTATAGCCACCGATTCCCGCGACCTGCTGATCAAACTGGAAGGCAGGCAGGTTCAAATGGGGACTGATTCCGTTACGCTAAAAACAAGGGTATCGGGCATAGAGCCCATTGAAATGACATTTTCAGAAAAGCTGCTGAATTTTCTCAGCGATCCAAACCTCGCCTATATTCTTTTGATGGTAGGTTTTTATGGGTTGTTATTTGAACTGTATAATCCAGGTGCCATTTTCCCTGGCGTTATGGGCGTACTTGGACTTATCCTGGGTTTGTATGGTATGCATACCATGCCTGTAAACTATGCCGGACTTGCCCTGATTGTTTTTGGCATAGTACTTTTTTTGCTGGAGATAAAAGTTACCAGTTATGGTTTGCTGACCATTGGTGGTGTAGTGTCTCTTGCCCTGGGCTCTGTTATGCTGATAAAGGAAGACCCGTCTTTCCCTTTGATGAAAATCTCAACAACCGTCATCGTATCAACCGTTGCCGTTTCAGCCCTGTTTTTTGTATTTGTGATTGGAGCCGGATTAAGAGCGCAAAAGGCAAAACCGGTTACCGGGTTGGAGGGATTTATTGGCGAAGAGGGAATTGTATTACAGATTTTGGATCCCTTGGGAAGTGTAAGGGTTCATGGTGAGATCTGGGAAGCTGAATCGCTTTCAGGCAGGATAGAAAAAGGGCAAAAGATCAGGGTGGTATCGATGAAGAATTTCAGGCTGACAGTTGAAAGAATTTAAAGTGCATTCATAAACATTAAATCATTTGTATGGAACAATTCCCTGTTGTATTGATTGTTGTCGTTGTTTTTATTTTATTCGTTTTATCAAGCGCCATTAAAATTTTAAGAGAATACGAACGAGGAGTGATATTCCGTTTGGGGCGGTTGGCAGGGCGTGACGGCGTGCGGGGTCCGGGACTCATTCTATTGATACCCATTATTGATAAAATGGTAAAGGTTAGTTTAAGAACGCTGGTACTTGATGTGCCGCCGCAGGATGTGATCACACAGGATAATGTTTCCATAAAAGTGAATGCAGTAGTGTATTTCCGTGTAATGGAGCCGCAAAAGGCCATCGTGCAGGTTGAAAATTTTCTGCAGGCAACATCACAGATCTCTCAAACAACACTAAGAAGCGTATTAGGACAATCAGAGCTGGATGATATTCTTTCACAGAGAGAAAAGATCAATCACCAGTTGCAGCAGATCATTGACGGGCATACAGAACCCTGGGGGATCAAGGTATCCAATGTGGAATTAAAACAAATAGACCTTCCGCAGGAAATGCAGCGGGCCATGGCAAGGCAGGCAGAAGCAGAAAGAGAAAGAAGATCCAAAGTAATTGCAGCGGAAGGCGAGTTCCAGGCTTCCCAGCGGCTGGCCGATGCGGCTGAAATATTGGGTAACCATTCCAGTGCATTAACATTAAGATACCTGCAAACGCTGGTGGAAATTTCATCCGAAAGAAATTCAACAACCATATTTCCGGTACCCATTGATTTATTGAAAAGTTTTATGAAGGAGAAGGGGTAGGAAAGCTGGCAGCCAATGGCTATTGGCCAATGACCATTGGCTGCGCTCTGTATTTATTATTTCATCACATAAGCCTTTCTTTCCTTATCCAGTCCATACACATCCTGTCTGAAATTCAACACGCCTTCATTGTCAACCCAGGCTGTATAATAGGTGAGTGATACGGCAACGGGTACATCAAGCTTTACCCATTGTTCCTGGCCTGCATTCATGGCCGATCTTATTTTTGTTGCATTCCAGTCGGGATCATTTCGTAAAAGATATTCGGCCAGTTTTGCGGGTTCTTCCAAACGGATGCAACCATGACTGAACGTTCTCTTTGGAAATTCGAATAAAGATTTTTGTGGCGTATCGTGGAAATAAATATTATGATTGTTGGGGAAAACAAATTTTACCAGTCCAAGCGAATTGCCAGGACCTGGCTTTTGCCTGATCACAGGTAAACCATTTTCTGTTCCTGTTTTTTCATAACCATTGCGGCGTAAATAAGTGCTGCTGCTTCGCATTTTAGGAAGTATCTCATTCCTTACAATGCTTTGCGGAACATTCCAGTAAGGACTGAAAACCACATGGGTGAGCTCATCATCAAAGATCACTGTTTTGTTACTTACCGATCCCACAACAATGGCCATATCAAAAATGTGTTGTGTTCCTTCATAAACATGCAATCTGAATTCGGGTATGTTGGCCACCAGGCGTGTGCCTTCTGAAACAGGTTTGCTATTCAGGAACCTGTCCATGTTCACCAACAGTTGATTGATCCTTACATCAACTGGTACATTCAACAATTTAGCAAGGTGCTTATCCACTACTCCTGTTTGTTCATAACCATATCGTTTCTGGATCTTCTGCACTGCTGCAACCAGTTCATCAGTATACACTGAACTGGTATCTTCCGAATTAAATTCTCCGGTTGCTCTTAATCTTGCTTTTATGTTTTTTATAGCAGGATCCTTCTGACCCTTCATGTAATATTTTTTAGGAGCCCTGATTGTTGGCCAGCCTCCTTTTTCTTTGATGTCCGAATACCGGTTCAGTTCTTTTTGAAGTAACTGGTATTGTTGTGAAGGGTTAAATAAGGCCTGGGAAATGCTGGCAGGCGCATCCTTATGAACGTGCGCTTTAATTTCATTTAGCTGCGTTATACATAATAGTATTACAAGGCATAAGCCTATACGGATTTGGGTTCCCATAACTCACTTTTTCATTGCTTCCTCAAAATCGGGGAATCGGATTGTGTAATCCAAGAAGCGGGCCAATAGCCATAGGCCAACGGCTAATGGCCGGCAGCTATTTCCTCAACGGAATATTCACTCCTACATGCAATCCAATGTGATTCAGATTTTCAAATGAACCAATTTTAACGGGCATGAAGTTATATGAAGCACCAATATTGAAAGCTGATTCTTTTGTTTTACCAAAAGGAATTTGTAAACCAAGTTCAGGCCTTGCTGCAAAACCGAATTTTGCCTTTTCCTCATTTACAAATTCACCCAGGAGGTCAAGATAAGAGATGAGGTTACCGCCTGCGCCAAGAGCAACATATGGTTGAATGGATTTACCTGGTGCAAAGGAATATCTTCCCTGTATCAATAAGGGAATGGTTTGTATGGAATGTGTACGTACTGCTGAAAGGTCGCTGCCATCCTGCAGCTTATACATGCCGCGTGGGGTTTTCTGATAAAAATCCTGATAGCCGGTGCCAAAACCGATTGAGAAATTATTTGAAAGCCCATGCATCACACCTGCACGAAATCCGCGAAGGGATTTTTCAGAAAGTTGTTCTTTGAAAGAGCCGGCAGGGAATGCCGCCGTATAGCCAATGTTAAATTGTGTTTTTCCTTGCTGTTGTGCATTTGCAATGGTTGAAAAACCGCAAAGCAATAGGAATGGTAACATTATTTTGATCTTCATTTTTTTCTTTTTATTGTGTTGTATGGATATAAGGCGACTGGTCAAACAATGCCTTCACCTGGCTGCTGATTGTATTGCTGTTAAAAATTCCCGAACCCCTGATCAATCCGTTCCAGATGCCTTTGATAGCATTATTGGCCTGCGCATTTTTAAGATCGAGCAGGTCAATTGAAAATGCTGCTTCTGTGTTCTCAACCAATCCATATACCGGTGGGAAATTATATCCATAACCACTATAACCCCAGTAATACGGATCATAATAACCACCATAGCCTCCATAATAATCACTGAAGTCAACTACGTTGGTAGTAGTATTATATAAACGGCTTACATTGATTCCAAGGTCGGGCGACTGCCCGGGACTTACACGTATATAACCTTTTTGTTCCATGGCATTACGAACAGCAGCCAGTGCACTTTGGTCCCAGTTAGTATTTTCCCTGGAAGCTAAAGTGTTATTGTCAATTACATAAACCGAATCGGAAATACTGTATGTTTTATAAGAAGCAAAATTCACCGTGCTGTCACGGTTTGTTATATAAATGCGGCTCTCCTCTTCAGTGAGGTTGTTCAAAGGGTCTTTAGCACAACCACTCAATATAGCCATACCGGTGGAAGCCAGCAGGGCAATTCCCATCATTCTCTTCATAGATTTTATTTTCCTTTCAAACACAAACGAAGTGCCTGAAAGTTTTATGATGAGCTACCTTAACAGGGATGTAACAAGGGAAGGCCTGAAGTTGAAGCAGCAGGCAGAGACTCCATGGTTGCCTGGCAATTAAAAATTCCTGGGATGGCCTATTATTTCCTCAACTAAAAAATGTATTGACCTTACTATGACTAAAGATAAATGTTAGAGCAGGTGCCTCACCTTCTCCTTCTGCGGAAGAAGAAATAAAGAGCAAGCAGAAGGGCCAGTCCAACAAGGGCTACAAAAAGCAATTCAGTATTTTCAAAACTGGTTTCTTTGTCCGGCTCAACGGGTTGCAAACTATCCTGGGCCAATGCAACAACAGAGGAAATGATTAACAGGAATGCGCACATGAGTTTCAATAACAACTTCTTCATAGCATGATTATAGGGTACAAGTTAAAATTTTGTTTTGAAGAAGAAGCCTGAAAAATGTTGAAATTAAATCAGGTATGAAATCACGATGCTCTATCAATCATGAGAAGCAATCAGTGCCCCACTTTAATATAGCCCCATCCGGCTTTCTGCTTTTTAATGATCTCGTATATTCCGTCATCCACCACCACAACGCCATTGATCAATTGGGAGGGTTCTATGCCATGTCGCTTCATGGTCATGCGGCAGATCTTGAAGCTGGCCTGCCCGCCGGAAATTAAAGATTCAATGCTGGAAACCTGACGGGATCTGTCTTTCAACACCAGTTCCATACCCTCTCCATAAACAACCACTTCAAGTTGTGCACCGGGATTTGCTTTTTTAATTCCCTGCACCTGTCTCACCACCGCCTGCTGGTTAACCGTATCCTTACTGGTCATATCAAAAACAACCTTGTAATCTGCATTCTGTGCTGAACAAATTGTTGAACTCAATAGTATCAGTATATATAGAAGTTTCATAACAATAAATTTTTAAACTAGTGGGATGGGCAGGCTGTTGGCATGGCCTGCGTAAATTATTATTTTGGCCAGGGTCCGTATTTATGTTCTTTTTCGGAAAAACCATCAGTATATGGGCCGAATGGATGATCGTATGGTTTTGCAGATATGTCTGTCCAGTCGTTTTTATATTCCTTTTGCGGACGCGGCTGGCTGTTTACAAAAGCCGCCACATCCCATGCTTCTTCATCAGTTAAAAACCTTGTGGCTCCTGGTGCATCAAATGGCATGTTGAACCGGACAAAACCGGCAAATCTTGAAAGATGATGCATCCCTGCCGCTGAGGTGTAGCTGTTTCTTCCCCATAAGGGAGGATAGATGTACATGGTACTGTCAACATTATAAGCACCGCTTCCGTTTTTTCCATGACACCGGCTGCAGTGTTGCTGGTATAGGATGCTGCCTTTCTCCGGGTCAGCAGCCCTGGAAGAAAATTCAGGAACTTTTATGCTTACTCCAACCGGAATAACTTTATCCGGAACATCTTTACCTAACCATTTCATATAAGCAACGATGGCTTTCATTTCTTTACTGGTTGTGTCCAGTCCCTTATCCGCATTCAGGCTTCTTTCAAAACAATCATTTACTCTTTTGTGCATGTTCTCAATGGAGCCGCTTCTTTCCCTGAATCTTGGATAACCGGAAGCCACACCGCTAAAATTGTTTGCCCAGCTTTTTGTGCCTGCATCCAAATGACAGTTCTGGCAATTCATTCCATTGCTGATCTGTTTGATGATTCCTTTAGGTCCGAAGTAAAAAGATGTATATGCAATCAGATCCCTGCCATAACGAATCAGTTCAAAATCTTCTGATTCTATCAATTGATCGAGACCGGGCGGCTCCCAGGTAAAGTTGTCAATGCCAGCTACAGCATTGTATGATTTATTCATCATCATTCTTTTTCGATTATTCGAAATCGAAACCAGTACAATTACCACTGCAATGATCCCTCCTATGGTTTTGAGTACCGCCCGGTGTGAATTTAGCCTTCGCATATAGAAGCATTAACCGGCAAAACAATAAGCACATCCATGTTCCTGTGCCCTTCCTACAGCCCATACCCCGGATGGTACCTGTTGTATACCTGGTAATAAACCTGATTGCCAGTCTTTCAACACTTCAGCAGGGTCCATGTTCATTCCCGCTGCCACTGCATTGCTATATACAGTCATAGCTGCCTGGCACACGCAGAACATAACTCCGCTGGATTGTAATTCATTAATCCCGATCTGTACTTCTCCGATGCCAGGAAATTTGAAATCGCCTTTTTTGGGTTGCCAGAAAGGATTGCGGAAAGAAGCCGCTGTTGCTGCATCTGAGGCCTGGAACACTGGCCCTTCGAGATGGGCCTTAAACACTTCCGAGAATTTATATTTATGCCATAGCCTGTCTTCAAATGCGTAGGGTATGGCATCGTGCCGGAGCACAACAACAACACTACAGTCTTTTTCATCTGTGCCTGTTGCTGCATTGGTCAATAGAAAAACCTTGGGCCATGCAAAGGGCAATACATCGTGGGGTTGGGTTACGTCAAACACGATCCTGTGTTTGCCTTTGATCTTTTTGAACCAGGCATCAGGATCCGCATCATTTTCAAAATCAAATTTTTTTGTTTCAGCATGTAATTTCTGTAAGGGAGAAAGAATGCCTGCCATACTCATGGCGGCAGCACCGGTGGTAATGGTTCCCAAAAACCTGCGCCGGCTGGCTTTTGCGTTGAGCTCCTTATTCATAAAAAGAGTTTTGATAAAGTTATTGGGCCTGTTCAGGAAAGTCAATGGCATGAATGTGTTGGTGGATGGCAGTTCAGCATGTTGATATGCTGATGACGTTGTTGAGGAAGGCCGCAACCATGCCGGTTAGTTTTAACCTGTCGGACTATTAACCTGGAATCATATCAGCCAGCAAACTACAGATAGCTCAACCACCAGGTTTTATTGCTCTTTTTATAATCACTGAACCATTTGCAAACCGGATAGAGTGCTAATACTACGGCTATCCATACCAGGTATGTAATACCTAATGAATAACCTTCACCCGGAAAAACAAATTTGAAAGGGAACCCGGGGAAACCATTCCAGCCTTCACTGAAAGAATGCCCCCTTGCCATAAAACAAACGGCGCTTATGAAATGCAATAAATAAAAATGAAGTACATAATATAGAAATGGAACCCTTCCATAAACTGTTATGAATTCAGCAAGCCTGCTTTTTGAATTTCCGGCAAAGGCCAGGAATAGCAAAGCAGGGCCTATGGTCATACACATAAACAATAGGGAAGGCGGGTACTTTGTGGTATTGATAAAAGAAAAAACTGTGAAGACGACATTCTTCTGAACAGACCAGCTACCGGGATCCCCGTAAAAATTGATAGCACGCACGATTATAAATAATAAAATGATCAACATGGCAAGTCTTGTAAGGATAACCTTCCTGGCCTCTAAGTTTTTCACAGATTCAAAAATTCTACCCAGGCAAAAACCCATCATCATTAAGCCGGTCCATGGCAGAAAGGGATACAGAACACCTATTGTACTTGTTTCGCCCAATGGAAAAAATCCGGGGCGGTGCAATAATGAATAAAAAAACGAATAACCCGATTGTTTGCCGGACTCGTAATAATCGAGGAGGTTATGCCCAAATACAATTACAATGGCTGTTATCAGTATGGCATTGAAGGGCATCCAGATCACCAGACCAAGTAAGGTCATGCTGATACCAATGGCCCAGATGGTTTGCAGAAAAATATTACTGTAGAAAACATCGAAAGTAATGCCCAGCGACATGATAAATATTTCGACCGCTATCAGCCATACACCTCTTTTGATCAGGAAAATACTGAGTTCTTTTTTGGATTTCCTAAGGCTTTGAAGGTAGATGGATGTTCCAGCAAGAAAAACAAAAACGGGTGCGCAGAAATGGGTGATCCACCTGGTAAAGAACAAAAATGGTGTAGTGGTTTGAAACGAAAGCGGGTCGTCAGTGAAAGCTTTATCGTGGAAGAAATCCCTGGTATGATCCAGTGCCATGATGATCATTACCAATCCGCGTAAAAGATCAATGGAATTGATGCGGTAAGATGCTGGTGAAACAGGTTTTGCCTGAGGCGGCATGGGAGGAGCCAGAACTTCCATATAAATTTTTTGAAGGTGGAGGTTTCTTTGGGGGATATCAAAGGAGCATTCAGAGGGCGACATAAAGCTAATTCCATTTTAATCTTTAGTCAATACCCTTTTTGGGGGTAGAAGCAACCTGCAACCTCGGATTCTAATACACCGCAATTGTCAACATATCAATGAACTTACGATCAACCCATCAACTCCCAGGCAGTTATATATCCATTTTGTTTTTCCGAATAACCAATCAGGTCAGCATAAAAAGAGAACTGTGAAAGTGTAGCACTGTCGCCGGTCATCACCAGTTTTTTACGTGCCCTGGTCATGGCCACGTTCATTCTTCTTATTTCTGATAAAAAACCAATGGCCGCATCAACATTACTTCTTACAAGGCTGATAAAAATGATGTCGCGTTCCTGGCCCTGGAAGCTGTCAATGGTATTGATGGTTACTTTGGGCAGGAAGGTTTGTAACAGAGGAAATTCATGCACCCTGTCTTTTAATAATTCTACCTGGTGGCGGTAGGGTGAAATAATTCCGATGGAAGGAAATTGATCCATAGCATAAATATGCTGTAGGTGTTCAACCAGTTTATTTAATTGTGTTAGCAGGAAGAGGGCCTCTTCAGGGTTGGATAATTTTGATGCTTCCTTCAATTCATCATAACCACATCCGGCCGTATCAATAAATAACAAGGGCTGGTCACCTTCAAATAAAACATGTGAGGCTACAGATGCATGTGCTTTTAATTTTCCATTATAAAGTTCATTGGAAGAAAATCCCATGATCTGTTCATTCATCCGGTATTGTTCTTCGAGCAATACAACCGAAGAAGGGTGAAGCCGTACAAGTTTTTCCATTAATGTATTACCAAGTTCCTTTGCTGCTTCAGCCGACCTGATAGTGGGAGGCAGCTGGCAATGGTCGCCGGCCATCACCAGTTTTTTTGATTTCAGTATGGGGATCCAGCAGGCGGGTTCAATGGCCTGTCCAGCTTCATCTATTATGGTTGTATGAAATTTTAAGTTACGGATGGTATAATGGTTGGCGCCCACCAGGGTTGAAGTAATGACGTTTGCTTTTGACAATACATCCTCAATGATATATTGTTCTGTTTTTTCAATTTCATTCCTGATGTTCCTTGCTTCGGCGAAAAGTGCTTTTCGCTGTTCTCTTTCAGCTGCTCCAAAGCTCCTTTTGTATTTATGCGCCATGTCGCGGTACGCTGTTGCCTGCTTCCTTAACCGTTTGATCTCCTTTGAACTGTTGTGTGCGGATATCCTGCTGTCAAGCGTGAGTGACATCTGTTGCTCATTCACCCGTGCGGGATTTCCAACACGCACTACATTAAGACCTGCATCAGAAAGTTTTTCAGTGAGCAGGTCTACGGCTGCATTGCTTGGAGCCGTAACGAGGATCTGTTGTCTTTCTTTTTCAATCAGCATTTTTATGGCCTGCACCAGGGTGGTTGTTTTGCCTGTTCCCGGGGGGCCATGTACAATAGCCAGTTCATTGGCGGAAAGGATCTTTTCAACTGCGGATTCCTGGACCCTGTTCAATGAATGATGGCGATGCTGAATTTTATGCTGATTAAAGCCAGGCTGTTTTTCTCCGGTCAATATTTTTACCAGGTGACCCTCGTCTTTTTTTTCGGCAAGCAGTGGTGCCAGTTTAAGTGCTGATTCCATTTCCGCATAGCTGTTCTCATCAAACACTACATCTATTCCCAGTTTTCCTCTTCTTGACCAGTCGGGCAGTTCATCGGTTCGGAGGGTGATCTTCATTTTATTTCCAGCCAGGTGTGTGATGGTTCCCTCAATCCTGTCATTGCCTGCATCATGATTGGAGAACAGGGCAACGGTCATTCCGAACCGGAACTGGTGTATGATATCCTGGTGGGTGGTACGTTCCACTTCAACTGTGAGGTAATCACCACGACCCAGTTCCGTATCTTTTATAGCAATGGGGTACCAGCTCATGCCGTTCTCTCTCCTGTCGGTAATGGAAAGTGTAGCGGTTAACTGTTCATACGTTCTCCGGTCTTCTTCTTTTTCCTGACGGAGCAGGTCCTGCAGGCGCCTGAAATAATCCATGGAGGCAAAGGTATTGGTGGGCGAGGGTTTTATTGTGGCATGTTTAATTGTGGAATAAGCTCACAACTCACACCTCGCAGCGCTCTCCTCTCACTCCCCACTCTTCTCCCCTACAAACCACTTCTCCTTGTCCCTGAATAAAACATTGAACGTGGTAAGTGTTCCATAAATACGTGTGATGTATTGCTGCAGGTTTACTTTTTCTTCATCAGTTAATTTTTTATGCGCATTGATCTGCTGCTCCATTACTCTCAGCCTGTCTCTCAGCATCACGATCTTGTGAAAAAAATCATCAATGGGAATTTCTTTTGGCTTCAATGATTTATCGGCAGGCTGTAGCAGCATGGTTCCACCAATCCATCGGTCGCCCAGCTTAACGGTTTCTGTAATGCCGCCCCAAAGCCTCAGGATCTTCAATAGTGAACGCTCCACATCTGAATGGGTTTCTATTTCTGCAGTTACATTTTCGGGTATGATCTCTTCCAGCGCAGCATCGTCCTTATCAATTTCCTTGATGCCATGATGAATGAAAGAGATCTGGTAAGTTGCATAACGCACTCCAACAATCACACCCGGTCCGTATTGGATATGCTGTAATCTTGTTCCTATTCCGAGGGTTAATTGGTCCATTTAGTTTTAAGTTGAAAATGAAAAATTAATTATAACAATATTTCCCCGGAGGGATGCAGGAACGCTTTCATTATGATTTTTAATGTATACATCATCTTAAATTTCAAAAACAATTGAGCTAATCTGCCAACGCCGAATACACCAGCACCTTGTATTTATTCGCTGCTTCGCCATGCGTGGTGCCCCAGATCTGCCGGTAAATAATGCCAACCAGGTTTTCTTTTGGATCTGCCCAGTAAGTTGTTGCAAAAGCTCCGCCCCATTCAAGCACACCTTCCGGTGTGGGCAGGATGGCGCTTCCCTTTTCTGTAATGATGCCGAATCCTAATCCAAATTTATTCACACCCCTGTTGATCTCACCTATCTGGTTCATGGTCATCATACGGACCGTGTTGCGTGATAATAAACGTTTACCATTGTATTCGCCTTCATTCAGGATCATCTGCAGAAAAATGGCATAGTCCAAAGCGGTTGATGATAATCCGGCGCCTCCTGAAAAATAGGTTCCTTTGGTTTTTGGATAATCAACCATGAAAACCCCGTTCTGATCGATCTCGCTTTCAACTCTTATAAGTTTTTTATTTACCTCCTGGTACAGGGATACCACCCTGTGATGTTTTGATTCAGGCACATAGAAATAAGTGTCCTTCATACCAAGGGGATCAAAGATCCTGGTTTTAAAAAACCGGTCAAGTGGCATACCGGAAACAACTTCTACCAGGTAGCCCAGTACATCCGTATTCAATCCATAAGTAAACCTGGCTCCGGGCTGGTGCATCAATGGAAGCCTGCCCACCTTTTTCATATCAGTGGCCAGCAGTCTTCCTTCTTCCACGCCCAATCCGGCCGTAACGTTTGCTTTTGCATAAATGGCATTAGCCTGTGCACTGCCGATCTGCGGATATCCAATCCCGGAAGTATGGGTTAACAATTGCCGGATAGTGATCTCCGATTTAGCGGGTATGGTTGTATAGGAGCTGTCCCTGGCAATAAATGAATCCAGCACCACGGGCTTTGAAAATTCTGGGATATATCTTGAAATGGGATCATCCAGCAAAAACTTTCCTTCTTCAAACAACATCATCACAGCAACACTGGTGATGGCCTTTGTTTGGGAAGCGATCCGGAATATATGGTCTGTCCGCATTGGAATTGTTTTTCCCGGATCATCAAAACCAAAAGCTTTGTGATACACCAGCTTTCCATTTCTCAGAATAAGTGCGACAGCGCCATTGGTTTTTCCGTCTTCAACCCATTGGGAAATATTCTGGTCAATCCTTTTTAGTCTTTCTGAAGAAACATCCGCAGATGCCGGACTGGCTATTACAATGGCTTTATTAACGCCTGAGTTTTGAGCATTACCGGTTTGAAAAACAAAAAACAGCAGTGCGCACAGAAATAAATTTTTCATTTTAATTTATTGTTGTTGGTTGGCTTTGAATACACGGATAAAATTTTCTCCCAGTATCTTTTTTACATCCTTTTTAGTATATCCTCTTTCCATCAATGCTTTAGTGAGCAATGGAAAACTGGTAACATCATCCAGGGGCACAGGCGCTGATTCTATCCCGTCGAAATCAGAACCAAGGCCCACATGGTCTATTCCAATGAGCTTTACAATATGGTCCAGATGATCGAGCAGTAAGGAGAGCGGCGGTCGTAAGGTTGATGCCTCCTCAGGATATTTTTCCGATATCCATTCATCTATTTCATAACGGGGCATCTTTGATCTTCTCAGCGAATCTCTTTCCTTCCGGTGATTATCAATAAACACCCTTCTTCTTTCATTGTAGGTGCTATCTACAAAACCTGAATAAAAATTCAAATGGATAACACCCCCGTTCTTTCCTATAGCGAGGATCTGATCGTCTTTTAAGTTCCTGGGAACAGGGCAAAGCGCATGTGCGCAACTGTGAGAAGCAATAACAGGTTTGTTTGTTACTTCTATCACATCCCTGAAGGTTTGTTCACCAACATGGCTAACATCCACCATCATACCCAGTTCATTCATTTTCCTGACTACCTGCCTGCCGAATAGCGACAATCCTTTCCAGTTAACCGTGTCCGGGTAATGTATTCCTTCCGGGGCATTTGTGCGGGCCTCATCTGCAGCACTACTGGCCCATTCCGTAGAATTATTCCAAGTTAGGGTGAGATACCTTGCCCCTCTTTTATAAAGTGCTTCAAGATGATCAAGGTTGTTTTCAATCATATGCCCGCCTTCTACACCTATCATGCTGCCGATCTTTCCTGATTGTACTGCCTGTTCAAGTTCCTCCGGACTGGTTACCATCATCATGCGGCTCTTATTTCTGGCCACGATGGCATATAATGAATCTATTTCGATATTGGCATATTTATATGCCGTGTCCTTACCAAATCTTTCATCACAAAAAATAGAAAACACCTGGATATCCATGCCTCCTTTTTCAAGCCGGCTGATGTCGGTATGCGTTTTACCTGTGAGGTCATGATCAATGTTCATCCCGCGCATGGTAACGCTGGAAAGCACGTCATTGTGTGTATCTATCAGGATTGACCGGTGATGAAGCTTTTGCCAGGAAGGCGTACAACTACAAAAAAGGATAAATAAAATAGCCGGGGCAAACAGTTGTTTCATTCAAAAGGTTTCGCCATGAATTTACTGCATTTGTAAAAACAATCAGAATGACTTTATAGAACTGTATTTTTCGTAGGCGATTTTTATGTACAACTGGAAATAATAATCGCTTGATCCGCTGGCAAATTCATATTCCGGCCGGTATAAGTTCATGAACTTTTCAAGTTCTTCTCCTTCCAGTCCGGTGATGCGTTTTACCAGTCCTTTATTGAAACGGTGTGTAATGAATTTCTCTCTTTCCTGTTCCAGTAACCGCTGCCGGAATTTTAATGTGGCTTTATTTTTCCTGAATTGAAAAAGCCGGATCAGTTCCTGTATATCAATGCCTGCACCCATGGGCCCAACAGAGGTCATGGAACCCACGGAAACCTTTTCATAATTAAAGATCTTTGCATAATCCTTCCGGTTCTGGATGGAATCCATTTTATAACTGCGGCTTCTGATCCTTACTTCTTCCATTATATTGGAACTGAGCTGCAGGGCAATATCAAACCTGGTGATGTCGGGAATTTTGAGAATTGAATATTTGGGAGTGGGTTTTCCGAGATAGGAAAACCAGATAGAATCATGTTCAGTAACACCGATCTGGTATCGTCCCATTGAATCTGTGATAGCATGATGTCCGCTATTGGTCAATACCGTAACCGCTTCAATCCGGTAGATCCCTGAGCTGTCGTATACGGTTCCCTTTACACTGAATTGAGCTGATGCCCATACGGAGAAGAGCAGGAAAAAAAGAAATGCGGCTGGTTTTATATATGCAGCTTTTTTCAATTAAAGCATTTACGGGCAAGTAACAAAAGAATATCTAAATAAGAATATAAAGTAAGGTTTATGCTTTGAGCTCAGAACTTTTCAAAGTAAGCGCTTTCCCACATGTTGTATCGTGGCAGCATAAAGTTTTTAAGCCTGCGGATGAAATTTTTGTAATCCTTCTTTTCCGGAGCCGTCCAGAGTACTTCACTCAAAGCGGTCATCCTTGGAAAGACCATATAATCAACCGTGGTTGGATAAATGATGTACTCAGTCCATACATTGGCCTGGGCACCTTTTATTAAATATTGTAGTTGCAGGGGCACAAGTTCATCTGGAACGGGATCATAATTATAAACTGCCTCAAGCGGATTGTTTCCACGAATGGCCAGGCTGTCGTGCGGAGGCTTTGACTGATAATGATTAAAATACAGGGGCTTTCCCGGCGACATAATAACAGCATGTCCTTTTTTGGCTGCTTCAATGGCTTTTTTATCATCGGCCCAGTTCATTACAATGGCAGACCTGCTGATGTTACCATCAATGATCTCGTGCCATCCAATTATTTTTTTATTTTTCTCCGCCAGGTATCCTGCAACTTTTTCAATGAAATAGTCCTGCAGTTCCGATTCATCCTTCAATCCCTTTTCTTTCATGAATGCCTGGGTGAGCGGGTCGGCCTTCCACCACATCTTACTGCACTCATCTCCTCCAATATGAATGTATTCGGATGGAAAAAGGTCGGCGATCTCATGAAAAACAGTCCTTAAGAAATCAAATGTCTGCGGCCTTGGAGCCAGTACATTATTCTGCCTGTTATACATGCCCCAGGTGGTGGCCACATTCCATTTTGCATTGGCATCGGTGCTCAATTCGGGATAGGATGCAATAATGGCCCGGCTATGTCCTGGTATATCAATTTCAGGTATGATATTGATGCCACGCACAGAAGCATAATGAATGATATCTTTTATTTCCTCTCTTGTATAATACCCGCCATAGCGGGTTGAATCATACCTGGCAGGCTGGTCGCTGAAGTGTCCTATCAACGTAGCTTCTCTCCATGAACCGGTTTCGTTGAGTTTTTTGTAATGAAGCATTTCAATTCTCCACCCCTGATCGTCCGTAAGGTGCCAGTGAAAGGTGTTGTATTTATGGAATGTGAGGTAGTCGATATATTTTTTTATGTAATCAACCGGAAAGAAGTGACGCACTACATCCAGGTGCATACCACGGTATGCAAATTCAGGAAAATCAGTAACAGAGACCATAGGTATGGTAATCCTGTCAGCATTTTCCAGTGGCATCAGTTGCAACAGGGTTTGTATGCCATTTACAATACCTTTTGCATCACCGGCAATGATGGTGATGGCCTTCTCCCGCACATTCAATACATACATTTCCGGTTTATTAGTGATCAGCGTATCATATGCCAGGAAGATAGAAACAGGTGATGGGGTTTTTAGCTTCAGATCAAGCCCCACCTGCTTTTTGATCTGTTGATTTAGGTAAACCGCCTGTTCTTCAAAAACACGATCGCTGTGTATAGAGGTCAGTGCATCAATGGTCATTTCGCCTTCTTCATCAATTACTTCAACCGGCCTGGGAATGATGCTTTCAATTTTCGTTTGAGCGGAACCGAAAGTACAGGTCAGGGTAAGGAGGGAGACAAAAAAATATTTCATGGATGTTATTTCAGCATTAAAATTAATGGATGGGAAACAGAAGTAGTGTTAAGAAGGGGATCACTGGTATCAGGAACCGGTATGTAAATTTTTAATCAGATTTTCTATTACGGCAGGATAGTGGTTGTGTTCCAGCTGGTGTATGCGTTGGGCCAGCATATCGGAAGTGTCGCCTGGTAAAACCGGACATGCGGTTTGAAAGATCACATCTCCATGATCATAATGCTCGTCCACATAATGGATGGTGATACCGGATTGTACGTCGCCGGCATTCAGTACGGCTTCATGTACATGCCGGCCATACATACCCTTTCCGCCGTAACCCGGAAGCAGGGCAGGATGGATATTGATGATTTTTTTTGGGAAGGCCGTGATAATTTTTTGCGGGATCTTCCATAAAAATCCTGCAAGCACCACCAGGTCCGTACCTGCGCTTGTCAGTTCAGGTACATAAGCATCACCTTTAAAGAATTTTTCTTTTTCAATAAGAAGAAACGGAATGTTTTCCTTTTCTGCTATAGTGGTAACGCCTGCACCGGGCTTATTACAAACGATGAGGGCAACCCTGGCGCTATCCGAATCCCTGAAATGGTCAATGATCTTTTGTGCATTGCTTCCCGCACCCGAAGCAAAGATGGTAATGTGTTTAAGACGGGAGGAATCAGGAGCGGTATTCACTACCCCGTACCTCCTGCCTGAAATGCGGTTTCCCATTTTAGTGAGATAATTACGAAAAAATATAAACTGTCCGGTGAATACACTCACAAGTAAAACCATCATGGGCCAGATGATGGTGATCACTATTATATATATAGGTACATAAACCGCTGTTTGATGTATGCCGAGGGTTGTCATCACCCATTTTCCGGCATATCCGGTAAGGCTGCCGCCCACAGCAAAGGTTACCAGTATGAGAATCAGTCTCCATCCGCTAACCTTCCATTTTTTTTGCAGGCGATTGAACATATCTGTTTGGAAAGCGGCGAAATTAGCCTTTAATATGAAGTAAATACCACTAAGGATTTTTGCTTAGAAGCCGGATTTCAACATTTGATATTTTAAGTGACCATTTAATGACATTTACTTTCGCATGAGCTAAAGAACATGCACAGAATCGGCTGAAATGCAGTCTGGTAGCGGGTTAAAAAAAATTTGAAAAGGGTGCGCTTTTGTTAATTTCCTGTCATATTTTTGCTCCCGATTTGGGAAATTATCCACACTCAGACCCAATTGTTTCTATGAACATTTTACAAATCCATGCGAAGAGAAGTATTCTGGTAGGGCTTTTTTTCTTTTTTTTGATAAGTACAGGGCAGGCGCAGACAGGTCAGCAGCTTTTCCAGCAAAACTGTGGAAGTTGCCATGGGCTTGATAAAGCTTTATCCGGACCGGCATTGAGAGGCGTTACAAGCAGGGGTCCGTGGGCAGAAGACCGGGCCAATATTTATGCCTGGATCAAGAACCCGGGTGCATTTATTCCAACAACACAGTATACCCAGGACCTGCAAAAGACCTATGGCTCTATTATGCCAGGCTTTCCGCAGTTTTCCAAAGAACAGGTAGATGCCATTCTTGAATACATTGAAACTCCACCTGCTACGCCTGCACCTACGGAAGGCGGACCGGCCGGTGAAACTGATAACCGCGGTGCGTTGATATTTGGTATCATTTCTCTAATCCTTGCATTGGTGGCCCTGATCCTGATGCAGGTGAACAGCAACCTGAAAAAACTATCCGACGACAAGGAGCATATCATTCGTCCGGAGCCGGTTCCATTCTGGAGAAACAAGATATACATTGCTTTATTTGCCGTGGTGTTCTTTATTGTAGGCGGTTATTATGTAGGTAAAGGTGCTATTGGACTGGGTCGCCAGCAGGGTTACCAGCCGGACCAGCCTATTTATTTCTCACATAAGGTTCACGCAGGCATCAACCAGATCAACTGTTTGTATTGTCATAGCGGTGCATGGGAAAGTAAACATGCCGGCATCCCCTCACTTAATATATGTATGAACTGCCACCAGGTGGTTACCGATTATACCAAAGGGCCAAAACTTTTTGATGGCGAAAAGGAAATTGATGGTACTGCTGAGATCCAAAAGCTTTACCAGTTCGCCGGTTTCAAACCTGGACCTGGTGCCAAATGGGATCCCATTAAAGCCAGTTCAAAGTCACCACAGTGGGTGAAGATCCATAACCTTCCGGATCATGTTTACTTCAATCACGCACAGCATACAAGGATCGGCAATGTGGCCTGCCAAACCTGCCATGGCAATATCCAGGAGATGGATAAGGTACAGCAGATGTCAGAGCTCAGCATGGGCTGGTGTATAAACTGTCACCGTGAAACCAAGGTAAACTTCAATTACAACGATAGTACTGGAAACAGGTTCTATAGCATCTATGAGAAATTCCATAACGATATCAAACATGGTAAAATGGATAGTGTGACCGTAAGGGATATCGGTGGTCTGGAATGTCAGAAATGCCACTATTAAGCCATTGGCTGATGGCCACAGGCTATTTGCCTATCTAAGAAAATCGAATTTCAAAAAAATTATGAGCGATAAAAAGTATTGGTCAGGTTTCGCCCAGCTAAATGAGGAAAGCAGACTGGAACTTCAAAACAGAACGAAGGATGAATTTGCTGAAGAACTTCCGTTTGAAGATCTGGATGGAAAAGGATTGTTGGATGCCAAAACTCCACGACGCGATTTCCTTAAGTATTTAGGCTTCTCAACCGCTGCTGCCACTTTAGCTGCAAGTTGTGAGACCCCGGTACGTAAAGCTGTTCCTTTTGTAAACAAACCTGAGAATGTAGTTCCGGGGGTTGCAAAATATTATGCAAGTACCTATGTACAGGATGGTGATGCCTTACCGGTAATAGTGAAAGTTAGAGATGGACGTCCCATTAAAATTGAAGGAAACGATCTTTATCCTTTTACAAAAGGGGGTACTTCACCAAGAGCGCAGGCTTCAGTTTTGGATCTTTATGACCTCTACCGTCTTACCAACCCAAAACGAAAGTCAGGAGCGGTATTCCAGGAAATTCCAAACTTTGACCAGGTGGACAGCCAGATCATATCTGCACTGGCAGGTGTTACCGGTTCAACCGTTTTACTTACCAGCACTGTAGTTTCACCTTCTACTAAACAAATCATTTCAGAATTCCTGGCTAAATATCCCGGAAGCCGCCACGTGCAATACGACGCAGTTTCTTATAGCGCCATGTTGCTGGCAAACGAAGCCACTCAGGGAAGAAGAGCTATTCCAGCCTATAATTTTGAAAAGGCAAAAGCTATTGTAAGCCTTGGAGCCGACTTCCTTGGTACCTGGCTTTCACCTGTTGAATTCGCAAGGCAGTATTCTTACAACCGTAAGATCAACGAGACGAATCCAACAATGAGCAAACATATCCAGTTTGAAAGCTTTTTAAGCATGACTGGTGCTTCTGCAGATGAACGATATACGCACCGTCCATCCGAAACCGGAGCTGTGGTAATGGCCCTTGCGGCTGCACTTGGAGTGGGAGGAGTAACAGCTCCTGCTCTTTCAAATGCAAAGACAAATGCCGGAATTCAAAGTGCTGTAAAAGCCCTGCAGGCCAACCGCGGCCAGGCGCTTGTTGTTTGTGGAAGCAATGATGTAAATATTCAGATACTGGTTAATGCCATCAACAGTGCCATTGGCGCTTATGGAACTACAATAGACAATAGTGTTGCATTGAACTACCGCCAGGGAATTGATGCAGATATGGTAAGTCTGGTGAATGCCATGCATGCCGGTCAGGTAGGTGCCTTATTGATTTATGGCGCAAACCCGGTGTATGAATATTATGATGCTGAAAAGTTCAAACAGGGATTATCAAGAGTAAAGCTTACTGTTTCATTCAATGAAAAAATGGATGAGACAACTGAATTGTGCCAGTACTCCATTCCAACGCATCATTATCTTGAAAGTTGGGGAGATGCTGAACCAAGAACCGGTTATATCAGCTTTATCCAGCCCACCATTTTTCCTTTATTTAAAACAAGACCATTCCAGACCTCATTATTGAAATGGAGTGGTAACAATACCGATTACGAAACCTATTTCAGAACCTTCTGGAGTGGAAGACTGGGAAGTGCTGCTTCTTTTGACAAGGCATTGCAGGATGGCATTTACCTGCCAGGCGGACAAACACCCGTTAATACAACGGCACAAGCACAGCCTGCACAACAACAAACAGATACCCTAAGAACTGATGGAACCACCGAAAGGTTCATGGCACCAGTTATTACCGGTGGGGGTTCATTCAATGGTGGTGGTGTGGCCGGTGCAGTTACTGCCCTTCAGGCAGCTAAGGCAAATACCGGCAATGAAGTGGTTTTGTATCAGAATGTTGCCATGCTGACGGGCAAACAGGCCGGCAATCCATGGCTGATGGAATTACCGGATCCAATTACAAGGGCTACATGGGATAACTATGCATTGATCTCCACTGCCAAGGCAAAAGAACTGGACATTCCCTATCTGAGTACTGATTTTGAATATTATCAGGACAGGCCTTTAATTGAAGTAACTGCAAATAATAAAAAGATCACACTGCCGGTAATGGTGGTTCCCGGTATGGATGTAAATACCATTGCTATTGCAGTTGGTTATGGACGCAGTGCAAATTTTTCAAAAGCCATACATGAGGGTAAGGGCGTTGGCCAGAATGTTTATCCTTTTGCACGCTTCAACGGTACTACAATTGAATATTCAAATACTGCAACAACTTCGGCTGAAGCAGTAGGAAATTATAAGATCGCCCGTGTTCAGATGCACGATTCATATGAGGACAGAACTGAGGTGTTGAAGGAAACCACACTGGCCACCTTCATGGCTCGTCCGGATGAATTCAAGCACTGGCGCGAAGAGCTGCATAAGGATTATGCCCCACGTACAGGCGACTATCGAAAAGAAGGAACCCTGTATGGCGACCATGTACAGCCGGGATTGAAATGGGGTATGTCCATTGATCTGAACAGCTGTATTGGTTGCGGCGCCTGTGTGGTAGCCTGCCATACGGAGAACAACGTTCCTGTTGTTGGAAAAAATGAAGTATTGCGCGCACATGAAATGCACTGGCTGCGCATTGACAGATATTATGTAAGTGCAAAAGAAGATCCCAATGATCTTAAGACAGTGATCTTCCAGCCTATGCTTTGCCAGCATTGCGACAATGCTCCATGTGAGAATGTTTGTCCGGTGGCTGCCACCATGCACAGTTCTGAAGGTATCAACCAGATGGCCTATAACCGATGCATCGGTACAAGATATTGTGCCAACAACTGTCCTTATAAAGTTCGCCGCTTCAACTGGGCCGACTATACCGGTGCCTCCACTCATGGAAAGCTTGGACCTAACAGTGGTGTGGGTGCCTTGAACGATGTTGTTGACCAGATGAATGATGAACTCACACGGATGGTATTGAATCCCGACGTAGTTACAAGAAGCCGTGGTGTGATGGAAAAATGTACTTTCTGTATTCAGCGTACACAGGAAGGAAAGCTGAAAGCAAAAATGGAAAACAGGCCTCTGGGTGCTGATGAAGTTCAGTCTGCCTGCGCACAGGCTTGTCCAACCAGTGCCATTGTATTTGGTAATGTGAATGATTCAAAAGGACAGGTTGCCCAGATCCGTCAGAACAATCAAAGGCGCAATTTCTATGTGCTTGAACAAATTCACACCCTGCCAAACATCAATTACCTGGCTAAGATCAGGAACACCGATGAGGTGATTCCACCGGAGCATGGTGGCGCAGCTGAACACGCACGCCAGCAGCAGGGCGAACCATCAACGCCTCAGCACGAGCCGGCGAAGGAAGCGCATTGAGAACAGGGAACTGATAAATCAGGCGTCTGATCTGGGTTAAGCCTGGAGCAAAAAGAAAAGGAAGCTCTTTTTTTGAATGATCAAAGTATAAAAAGAACAAACGTTACAATATAATAAACAGCAAACCGCTGAAAGCTATAGGCGAACAGTTTATAGCTATAGGCCAGCAGCTAGAAGCTTTACTATATGGCATTACTTAAATACGAATCGCAGGTAAGACCACCATTGGTAGATGGGAATAAGGATTATCACCAGGTAACAGAAGATATCTGCCGTCCGGTGGAAGCCGCGCCCAGTAAACTATGGTGGATAGGATTTCTGGTATCTGTGCTCTTATTGGCATTTGGTATTCTTTCCGTAACCATGGAGGTGATCTGGGGTACGGGCCAGTGGAATCTGAATAAGACTGTTGGTTGGGGCTGGGACATTACCAACTTCGTTTGGTGGGTAGGTATCGGTCACGCAGGAACACTGATCTCCGCCATCCTTTTACTTTTCAGGCAGGGATGGAGAACAGGTGTGAACCGTGCAGCTGAGGCCATGACCATCTTTGCTGTTATGTGCGCCGGCCAGTTCCCGATCTGGCACATGGGTCGTGTGTGGAATGCCTTCTTTACTTTACCTTATCCAAATACAAGGGGTCCTTTGTGGGTGAATTTTAACTCACCGCTTTTGTGGGACGTGTTTGCCATCTCAACTTATTTTACCGTTTCATTATTATTCTGGTATTCCGGTTTATTGCCCGACCTGGCCACCCTTCGTGACAGGGCAAGGGTGAAGTGGAGAAAAATGTTTTATGGAGTGGCTGCATTTGGCTGGACAGGATCTACCAAGCACTGGCAGCGGCACGAAGCACTTTCACTGGTGCTGGCAGGTTTGGCCACACCACTGGTACTTTCTGTGCACACCATTGTATCCTTCGACTTTGCCACTTCGGTAATTCCGGGCTGGCATACTACCATCTTCCCTCCTTACTTTGTGGCCGGTGCCATCTTTTCCGGATTTGCCATGGTGCAAACCCTGTTGCTGGTTACCCGGAAAGTACTGAACCTGGAAGATTACATCACTATAGAGCACATAGAAGTGATGAATAAAGTAATTGTATTGACCGGTTCCATAGTAGGTATTGCCTACCTCACTGAGTTATTCATGTCCTGGTACAGTGCATCTGAATACGAGTGGTTTGCTTTCCGGTACAACCGTGTTGACCTTTCAAGTCCATATGGCTGGAGTTATTACCTGATGATGGGATGTAATGTATTGTCGCCACAGATCTTCTGGTTCAAAAAAATGAGAAGAAATATCTGGGTAACCTTCTTCATGTCCATCATTGTAAACATCGGAATGTGGTTCGAGCGTTTTGTGATCATCGTTACTTCATTGTACCGCGATTACCTGCCATCTTCCTGGAGTGTGTACTATACACCTACCATATGGGAGATTGGATTTTATTTGGGAACCTTTGGGTTGTTCTTTACCTGTTACTTCCTTTTCTCCAAGTTCATGCCAGTGATAGCCATGGCCGAGATCAAGCATATTCTTAAGAAAAGCGGTGAGAACTATAAGGAGAAGATGGATAAGGTGGAAGCAGAACCACTGGAAAAATTTGCTGCAGAGGCAGCGCATTAATTAGTTGCGAGCTGTTAGTTACGAGCTTTGAGCTTTAGCTGCAGCCTGCATCGATTTTGAAAATTTGCAAGTAATAAGTTTATGGGCCCGAAGCCCGAAGCCCATAGCTAAAAGCTAAAAAATATGTCTGTAAAAAAATTTGTAGTTGGTTGTTTTGATGATGAAGCAGTATTGTTTCCTGCAGTGAAACAGGTGCGGAAGTCAGGATATAAGATACATGATGTATACACGCCCATGCCTATTCATGGATTAGATGCCGCAATGGGTTTGCGTGATACGAGCCTTCATACAGCTGGTTTTATCTATGGTATTACAGGTACCGTAACGGCGCTTGGATTTATAACCTGGGCCCTTACTTACGACTGGCCTCTGAATTTTGGCGGTAAGCCGTTCTTTGCCCTGCCTGCATGGATCCCGATCACATTTGAACTTACCGTTTTGTTTTCGGCGGTAGGTATGGTATTGACATTTTGTTATTTGTGCCAGCTTGCTCCATTTGTGAAAAAAGATCATTTTCATTTACGTGCAACCGACGACCTGTTTGTAATGGTAATTGAGTGTACAGATAAAACAAATGAAACTGAGGTCAGCAATTTTCTGGGCAACCTTGGAGCAAAGGATATCACTGTTCAACACAAGGAAACCGGTTGGTGGCTGGGCCGTTATGATAATGACAAAAAACCATTTCAATCACCCGTAGTAGCGGAAAGCCATTAAATAACATTTCGAATGAAAAGAACAATCATCATAGCTGCAGGATTATTTGCTCTGGTATCAGGCATAGTGAGCTGCGGTGGAGCAGGTGGAAATGATCCCGGCAGTGCGTATATGCCCGACATGTATTACGCCCGGGCATATGAAACCTATGGATATAATAATGTGGAAGGAGAATATGACACGTTAAGGAAAAGGGGCATCCGTTATAATGCCATGCCTGTTCCGGGTACAATTGCCAGGGGCGACCAGATGCCTCATGGCATTACCATTACCGATTCAGTAGCAGCAAAAGCACTGGTGAATCCACTGGATTCAATGGCCATGACGAAGGGCATGTTGAAAGAAGCCGAAAGATTGTATCTGGTAAATTGCGGCATATGCCATGGAACCAACCTGGATGGTAACGGACCCATTTATAATAGCGGAAAGGGCGCTTATGCTGCTGTTCCTGCTAATTTGAAAGCGCCTAATATCCAGGGCATGTCCGACGGGCATTATTTCTATGTGATCACCCATGGAATCCGTTCAATGGGTAGTTATGCATCTCAGCTTACGCCCGATCAGCGCTGGTGGGTGATCAAATACCTGAGGTCAAAACAGGCGGCCGGAGCATCAGCTGCAGCCGCAACAGATACAACAGCTACTGTTCCTGCATCAACAGGATCAGCAGATACAACGAGCACTAATTAATTGAGAGCGATAATAAAAAGACTGTAATGGCAGCAACAATCAGAGATCAGTTTGTTATTCCTAAAAAGTACAATACCTGGGCTATCGCTTTAATGGCGGTGGGTCTGGTATCGATCATTGTATTATTCATAACACATGGTTCCAAAACAGGCACAGATGAAGAAAGTCTTCATGACAATGCCAGGTTCTGGGCAGCCCTGCTTCATAACAGCGTATATTTTTTACTGGTTGTAAATGCCTGTATGTTTTTCTTTTGTGCCCTCACACTGGCATGGGGCGGATGGCAGGTAAGCTTCAACAGGGTAACTGAGGCCATTTCCACAGCGGTTCCCATTATAGGCGTAATTAGCTTTGTGGTATTGATGGTGCTTGTATATGGTCCCAATCATACCTTATACCACTGGACCGATACCCATCATGTAGCAGAAGATCCTATCCTGGATTTTAAGAAAGGATTTTTGAATAAGACTTTTTTTACGGTTTGGACAATCATCACTATCGTGGGATGGTGGCTGCTTGGAAAGAAGATGAGACAGCTGTCCCGATCACTGGATAATAAAAAAGTGACCGTTCAGGAGGGAAAGAAATTCCAATGGAACAATACGGTTTGGTCGGCTCTTTATATTGTATTGTTTGCTTTAACCGTGGCTTCCTCCATTCCATGGTTATGGTTAATGAGTCTGGATGCGCACTGGTATTCTACAATGTACAGCTGGTATACCTTCGCCTCTTCCTTCGTAGCCGGTATTGCACTGATCACCATATTTGTTGTGTTCCTTAAAAACCTGGGTTATTTAGAACTTACCACGAGGGAGCATATCCATGACCTGGGTAAATTCCAGTTTGCCTTTTCTATTTTCTGGACCTACCTCTGGTATTCCCAGTTCATGCTGATCTGGTATGCCAATATTCCTGAGGAGACCATTTATTTTGCAAAAAGAATTGGCGCGGGTGATGTTCCCGGAGCTTACAGAGCCATATTCTGGCTCAACCTGATCATTAACTTTTTAGCACCTTTATTGATATTGATGAAGCGGGGTTCAAAACGCAATTACGGAACAATTACAATGATGTCTGTATTGATTCTGTTCGGGCACTGGCTTGATTTCTACCAGATGGTTATGCCGGCCGCATCTACTTATCACGTTCCATTTATGCTGGCAGATTTTGGTATCGGATTAGGTTTTGTTGGACTGATCATGTTTGTAACAGCAAGGTCTTTGGCAAAACATCCATTGATAGCAAGGAATCATCCGTTCCTGAAGGAAAGTATTATTCATCATACTTAATAAAAGAAACTAACCATTCAAAATGTAAAATGTAAAATGTAAAATGAAAGCAGAGCGGTTTTGCATTTTTACTTTTTAATTTTTAATTAATTGATATGTCAACTACCTGGATAATTGTTGCGCTGATTTTAGGGTTTCTGATCATTTTCCAAATCGCAAAGGCAAGTGAATATGTATCCATATTAAGAGGCGAGGAAAAAACCAGAAAAGAATCAAACAGGATCAATGCTTTTATGTTATTGGCCTTCCTGGTTATTGGTTTGTTTGGGGTTTGGTATTGCAACGAAACATTGAAGGATAAGATATTGCCTCCTGCCGCATCCGATCATGGAGAGGATATTGATTTAATGATATGGATAACATTGTGGATCACAGGTATTGTATTCGTGATCACACAGATCCTGCTTTTCTGGTTTGCATTTAAATACCAGGAAAAAGAAAATAGAAAAGCATATTATTTCCCCCACGATAATAAACTGGAAGTGATCTGGACGGTTATTCCGGCAATTGTACTGACCATCCTTGTAGGTTTTGGATTGTACTACTGGTTCAGGATCACAGGCGAAGCACCAAAAGATTCACAGATTGTAGAAGTAACCGGAAGCCAGTTTAAATGGGAGTTCAGGTACCCTGGCAAAGATGGAAAGCTGGGAAGAAAATATTTTAAGAACATAAATGAATTGAAACAAAATCCGCTTGGTCAGATCTGGGATGACGTTGATAACAGGGATGATAAAGTGGTTTCACAGGAAATGCATATAGTTGTAGGCAAGCCTGTTAAACTGATCATCAATGCCAAAGATGTGATCCATGATGTTGGACTTGCACACTTCCGTTTAAAAATGGATGCCGTGCCGGGAATTCCAACTACAATGTGGTTTACACCAAAGTATACCACCAGGGAAATGAGAGCGAAGTACGGTGAGGATTTTAATTACGAGATCTCCTGCGACCAGATGTGCGGTACGGGTCACTATACCATGAGAGGAACCATTGTGGTTGAATCGCAGGCCGAGTACAATGTATGGCTGGCCCAACAGCAAACACAGTATGATAAAGCACATGCTGCGCCAGCCGTTCCGGCAACAACACCAGGGGCAACAACAACTGATACTACCAACAGGGTAGCTTTAAATAATTAAATTTCAACCGAAACGGTAAACGATATTATATGAACAACGATTCAACAATACATGTGCATGAAGGGCAGGTGACGCATGATGTTCATCACAATGGCGACGGACACCACCATCACAAGCAGAGTTTTATCAGTAAATATATTTTCAGTCAGGATCATAAAACCATTGGTAAACAATTCCTGATCACCGGTATTTGCTGGGCTGTTATTGGTGCCGCATTCTCTGTGTTCTTCCGTTTGCAACTCGGCTATCCCGATCAGACATTTCCATTTCTTGAAGATATTTTCGGAAGATGGGCGGCAGGTGGCAGGATCTCCGCAGAATTTTATTATGCGCTGATCACCATGCACGGAACCATTCTTGTATTTTTTGTACTGACCGCAGGATTGAGTGGAACCTTTGCCAACCTGCTCATTCCTCTTCAGATAGGAGCAAGAGATATGGCCTCGCCATTCATGAACATGCTCTCTTACTGGTTTTTCTTTCTGGCAAGCATGATCATGGTTTCTTCGCTGTTTGTTCAAACCGGACCTGCAAGTGGAGGATGGACCATGTATCCACCGTTGAGCGCTTTGAAAGATGCACAGTCCGGATCTAAAATTGGTACAGACCTCTGGCTGATCAGTATGGCCATGTTTGTGGTTTCAACACTGTTGGGTGGTTTGAACTATGTGGCCACCATCCTGAACATGCGTACCAAGGGTATGACCATGACAAGAATGCCATTGACCATCTGGGCGTTATTCTTCACCGCCATACTTGGTATCCTTTCTTTCCCTGTATTGCTTTCAGGTTTTATCCTTTTATTATTTGACCGTAACATAGGAACAAGTTTCTACCTGAGCGATATCTATGTGGCAGGCAAGATCCTTCCGAATGAAGGCGGTAGCGCCATTCTATACCAGCACCTGTTCTGGTTCCTGGGTCACCCTGAGGTATATATCATCATCCTGCCTGCAATGGGTATGGTGTCGGAGATACTGAGTGTAAACTCGCGTAAGCCCATATTTGGATACATGGCCATGGTTGGATCTTTATTCGCTATCACCATTCTGGCCTTCCTGGTTTGGGCGCACCATATGTTTGTGACGGGTATGAATCCTTTCCTGGGGTCGGTCTTTGTACTGCTCACGTTATTGATCGCCATCCCGTCGGCCATTAAAGTATTTAACTGGATCACCACTATATGGCGGGGAAACATCCGGTTTACACCGGCCATGCTGTTTGCCATTGGATTTGTAAGCTTATTTATCTCCGGTGGACTTACAGGTATCTGGTTAGGTAACTCCACCATTGATATTCATGTGCATGATACTTATTTTGTAATTGCCCACTTCCATATAGTAATGGGTGTATCCGCCTTTTTTGGAATGTTTGCCGGTGTGTACCATTGGTATCCAAAGATGTTTGGACGTTACCTGAACAACACCCTGGGCTATATTCACTTTTGGGTTACATTGATAGGCGCCTATCTCATTTTCTGGCCTATGCACTATATGGGATTAGCAGGTGTGCCCCGCCGTTATATGGATTTTTCCGGCTGGACCTCATTCAACCAGTTTGATGACCTGAATAAAATGATATCCATTGTAACCATTGTGGTATTTGCGGTGAACCTGATGTTTGTATTTAATTTCTTCTACTCGATCTTTAAGGGAAGAAAGGTAAGAACAACCAATCCATGGGCCTCCACCACATTGGAATGGACAACACCAATCAATCCCGGACACGGTAACTGGCCTGGTGAAATTCCTGAAGTGCACCGTTGGCCATATGATTATGGTAAGGATGGAAGAGATCATATACCGCAAACTGAACCTGCGCGTCAGGGAGAGAGTTTGCATTAATAAAGTTTTTTGAAATAAAGGTGTTTGCATGCACTGTAAACAATGCAAAGCATGGGTCATTCAGATGTAGCAGCAGGCAATGGAAAAAATAATAAGCTGAAAGATTATCTGCAGCTTACCAAGCCATCACTAAATATTATGGTGGTCTTTTCCAGTGTGATCTGTTACCTGCTGGCACCGGGCGTTGTGGAATACAACTGGATGATGATCCTGCTATTGTTCATTGGTGGTTTCCTGGTAACAGGCAGTGCCAATGCCATGAACATGGCAATTGAAAAGGATACCGATGCAGTAATGAAGCGAACGGCTAACAGACCGGTGGCGGCAGGCAGGATGAAAGTAGAAGAAGCGTGGATCTTTGCAGCTATTACCGGTGCGGCAGGCGTTTTTATCCTGGGTTATTTTTTTAACTGGCTTAGTGCCGGCCTGGGAGCTTTTAGTTTGTTCTTATATGCTTTTGTATATACACCACTAAAAAAAGTAAATGCCATTGCTGTTTTAGTGGGTGCATTCCCCGGAGCATTGCCCTGCCTTATTGGATGGGCTGCCGGTAATGATGCGATCTTTGAAAATGGAAATGGCTGGAAGGATTATGGAGGATGGGCACTGTTTGGAATTCAATTCCTCTGGCAGTTCCCGCACTTCTGGGCAATAGCATGGATAGCACATGGTGATTATTCACGTGCCGGATTTAAGCTGCTGCCTGCGGAAAGAGGACCCACTAAATTCACGGCAATGCAAACCATCGTGTATGCCATGCTGCTGATACCATTCACGCTGGTTCCCTATCTGATTGAATTAACAGGGAGCTATAGTTTGATAGTAGTGATGCTGGCGAATCTTTTTCTGTTGTGGCAGTGTATCAGACTTTACCGGCAAATGGATGCAAAGGCCGCGAGAAGGGTGATGTTTGGGAGTTATATTTATCTGCCTGTGGTGCTGCTGGCGTATTTGGCGGATAAGGTGGGTTAGTGGCTAAGAG
>CAMPIQ010000021.1 GCA_946886475.1 uncultured Chitinophagales bacterium
GCTTATACCGTAATTGCCATTTGGGACCCAACCTGCGGGCATTGTAAAGAAGTGATACCACAGCTCGACAGTGCCTATCATGCCAGATGGAAATCGCTTGGATTGAAAATGTTTGGGCTGGCAAAAGAAACTGATGGAAAAAAATCTGACTGGACCACATTTATTAAAGACCACCGGTTGTTTGACTGGACGCATGTTTATTATTCCAAAGAAGAAGACGCTGCAAGGATCAATGCAGGTATTCCGGGTTATTCGCAACTGTATGATGTACAGAGTTTCCCTACCCTGTATCTGCTTGATCAGGATAAAAGGATCATTGGAAAAAAATTAACTGTAAACCAGATTGATGAGATACTGGCTTACAAAACAAAAACCAATAACTAACTATGAAATTACTGGCTACTGCTCTTCTTATGGTGCTTACCATCTCCCTAAAAGCACAGACAATTTTCAATTATGGTAATGACGCGGTTTCCAGAGAGGAATTTATGAGGGCCTGGCATAAGAACAATACCGGTGAAAAATCTGAAAAGGCATTTCGCGAATACCTGGATCTATATATCAATTCAAGACTAAAGATCAAAGAGGCAAAAGAAAAAGGTTATGATACGCTGCCTCAGATAGTAGCTGACCTTAACAACCTTCGCCAGCAGATACTTCCGGCTTACCTGGTGGACAAGGAAGCCACTAATAAACTTGTGAATGAAGCTTTTGAAAGGTCGCAGAAAGATCTTCATATGGCCCATATTTTTATTTCAGCTTCCCCTGCAAATGGAACCGACCCAAAAAGAAAGAAAGCGGAAGAGGCCCTGGAGGCAATCAGAAATGGAAAAGATTTTGAAGCAGTGGCGCGCCAGTACTCAGAAGATCCTTCTGTTCAGTCAAACGGAGGAGATATGGGTTGGATCACGGTTTTTTCACTGCCCTATGAGCTTGAACATATCGCATATACAACACCGGTAGGAAGATATTCAGATATATTCCAGTCTTCTGCTGGTTATCATATTTTAAAGAACCTTGGCGAAAGAAGAGCAAGGGGGAAAATGAAGGCTGCGCAGATCCTGCTGGCCTTTCCACCGGATGCTGATGAGAAAACCAGGGAAGAAATAAAAAACAGAGCCGACTCAGTATATATCCGGTTGCAGAAGGGTGATGATTTTGGCCAGCTCGCTGCCTTATTAAGCAACGATGTGGTTTCTGCTGCAGCCAATGGTCAAATGCAGGTATTTGGAATTGGTCAATATGATATCAGATTTGAGAATGCAGCATTTGAATTGAATTCAGACGGAGCCTATACAAAACCGTTTCTCACGGGTTATGGGTATCATATAGTAAAAAGGATCAGCAAAACACCTCCTCCTGCAAAATTGAATGATGAATACCAGGTGGAACTGCAGGCAAAAGTGGAAATAAGCGACAGGATGAATAAGGTAAGGAGGGAACTCATTCGCAGTCAGATGAAGGATGTGAAGATCACAGGTCCGGCTTTTGACCATCAGACATTGTGGGCATATTCCGACAGTGTGCTGAATTATCAGCCACCCGGCAAACCCATTCCAATTCAGGCTACCTCTGTTTTAATGCAGGTTGGTGATAAAAAAATAACTGCAGCAGACTGGATCAGTTTTGCCCAGGCCTTCCGGTATAAAACGGATGGTTCCGGATTAAAAACCTATTCACAGTTATTTGATGAATTTGTTGAAGCCCTTGCCATTGATTATTATCAGAATCACCTGGAAGATTTTAATGAAGAATTTGCAAGGCAATTGCAGGAATTCAAAGAAGGAAATTTGTTTTTTGAGATCATGCAAAAAGAAGTGTGGGGACCGGCGCAGACAGATACGGCATCTTTAAGGAAATTTTTTAATGAGAACAGATCAGGATATCACTGGAAGCCAGGGGCAGACGCCGTTGTGTTTTACGCAACAGATGAAGCATCGGCCAAAGAATTCAGGGACCAGCTCATTAAAGCTCCAGCAGAATGGAACAGGCTTACAGCCAGATTCAGTGATAATGTTGCTGCCGATTCTTCCAGATTTGAACTATCGCAAATTCCTAATCCATCTAAACAAAAATTAAAACCCGGTAGCATTACTTCACTCCTTGTTAATAAGATGGATCAATCAACTTCATTTGCATATATCATCAGGCTACATAATAAAACAGAACCGAGGAGTTTTGAAGAAGCCAGGGGGATGGTGATCAATGACTATCAGGCGGAACTGGAAAAGAACTGGCTGGCGGAATTAAAAAAGAAATATCCGGTTAAGTTAAATACCGGTGTGATTGAGCAAATAGTAAAAGAAAAGAGCTACAGATAGATCCATAACTGAAATTTAATCCACGTGTGCCGGCAGCAACGCGTGCAGGCTTTATATTACAGAACATGTACTCCCTTTTCGTATATTGCTAACTGTAACAAAAGGACCATTCTTACAAATTACCAGCAAGATACCACAGTCAATTGCCAATAGCTTTTTATGGATTACAAAACCCATCTTTCAACTGATAAGAAGCTTGCCAAATTTATCAATGGCCATGAAACATTTGAACTGAAATTTCACAGAAATATTTGTTTACGGTTATGCGCCTCCATCATGAGCCAGCAACTTTCAACAAAAGTTGCCAAGGTTATTTATCACCGGTTTCTTGATATTTATGAAGGCAAAGAACCTACCCCGGAACAAATTGCCAATACCCCATTTGATACATTAAGAGCAATTGGACTCAGCAATGCTAAAACCCAATACGTTCTGAATGTTGCTGAATTTGCCATTACCCATAAACTGGCGGATCAGAAACTGAAAAAACTTAGTAATGAAGAGATCATTGAACTGCTGACCCGGATTAAAGGCGTGGGAAAATGGACAGTTGAAATGCTATTAATGTTTACACTGGGAAGGGAAGATGTTTTTGCAGTGGACGACTATGGTATTCAGGTGGCTATGAAAAAGATCTATAAAATTGATGACAGCAATAAAAAGGCTTTTAAAGACAAGATGATACGTATTTCAGAAAAATGGTCACCGTACCGCACTTATGCCTGTCTACACCTTTGGCACTATAAGGATAATGCACCGGCACCGGTTTCAAAGAAATAAAAACAGGCTAAAAAAACCCTGTAATATCATTGAGGTTTATTTTTGCAGACACAGCACCATTATTATCCTACCTTTCTCCTATATCCGGACCCTGGTTAATTGAAACAAAAATTCAAATTTATGTCCAGGGATAACATCTTATCAAAAATTACCGAGGAAAAAAACCGGATGATCAATGAGGTCATTACCAACTTCCTGGGACATGCTCCAAACAAAGAAGATAAGAAACAATTCAACATCATCAACCAGCTTGGTGAAAGCATAGTTTATTATAAAGGTGAACTGATCTGCAGCATCAAGTATAAAACTGTAGAAGATAAAATTGCTTACGAAACACCGGAAGTTATCTTTTCAAAAGATGTTACCAGGAGAAAAGATTTTTGATTGCCAAAGTCCCGGTTTGCAGATATTGCAAAATACAAATAGAATTCACGGGGAATTTAAACGATTACTTTCTCTGCATTTCTTAAATAACTATCATCAATAACGGCGCCAAGTCCCGGAACTTCCGGAACATCAATGATGCCTTTGTCAAGGTATTTGATTCCACCTATCACAGGATCTTCGGTAAACATCAATGGAGTATCAAAATCGCAGTGGTGTATATGATCATTTGCCAGGGCGAGATGTGCTGATGCAGTCATACCTAATCTTGATTCCATAAATCCGCCTACCTGCATATGCATGCCTGCCCTTGCACCCGCTTCGGCAATTTTCAGCCCCTTATAAAATCCGGATGATTTGCCCAGTTTGATATTGAACATCTGGCAGGCTTGTAATGAAATAAGTCTTTCTGCATCATGATCGTCACCACAGCTTTCGTCCGCCATAATGGGAATTGGTGAAGCAGCGCTCACCTTACCAAGATCCATAAACCGGTATCTTGCAATGGGCTCTTCACAATGTTCAATATTGTAAACGGCCAGTGCCTGTAAAACAGCTATTGCATTGTCTGCAGTTTGCCACCCCTGGTTAGCGTCAATTCTTAAAGGGTGAACATTGCCTATTCCATCCCGGATGGCTTTTATCCGTTCAACATCTGTTTCCTTTGATTCACCCAGTTTTACTTTGATGGCGGGAAATCCTGCTTCTTTGAACCTGATGGCGTCAGCTTTCATTTTTGCAGGCGAACCAATGCTCACGGTCATATCCGTTTCCAGTTTTTTATTGTTGGTGCCACCAAGCAATTTATAAACAGGGATGCCTGCATGCTGCGCGGCAATATCATGAAGGGCTATATCAAAAGCGCTTTTGATGCTGGTATTTCCATAGATGGTTTTATCCATCACTTCCATACAGCCTGCAATATCCAGGGCATTGCTTCCTTTTAGAACTTTGGCAAAATACTGCGCTACTATAAAACAGGTATCAATGCTTTCTCCATTGATTGACATATAAGGACTGCATTCACCATAGCCCGTACAACCATCTGCTGTCCTGATGATCACGATCACATTCTGCACTTCATGAATAGGACCGAGCGAAATAACAAAGGGTTCTTTCAGTGGAATGAATAGTTTATATATCTCTATAGCCTGGATGACAGCACCTGTCTTCATAAACAGTTTTTTGGCAAATAAAGTTAAAAGCAATCAACCTTAAACAATAAAAAGGGATTTTGCACGATTTATGGTTGTAAAATCTAAAGGCCTCTTATGAAAAAGATACTCACGTTGTGTTGTGCTGCTGTATTGCTTTTATCCTGTAAAAAAGATACGGATGCTTTACCTGAACCAACGCAAACCGGAGCCCATACTTTCGGTGCCAGACTGGATGGTAACTTTTGGGTTCCCGCAAAGTTTGGTATTGCGCCTACAGCGCCTATACTTGAAGCCAGGTATTCAGGTAATAATTCAGTAATTATCAATGCAAGGAATTTTTCAGAATCTCCCACTGAAACTGAATTCGAGATCTGCCTTCGCAATGTAACCGAATCAGGAACGGGAGTCATCCTTCTCAATCAGCAAACCAATCCGTATCCACAGCAAACTGCCAGTTATGGTTATTTCATTAAGAGAAGACTAATGCCTCTTGGCCAGTGGATCACCGGACCACAGCATACGGGCCAGGTTAACATCACCCGACTTGACACGGTAAATCATTTCATTTCAGGAACCTTTCAATTTACAGCGGGTAGCATCAACAACAATGACCAGCCCATTGCAGTAACAGAAGGAAGATTTGATGTAAAAATTCAATAACCCGGATCAAAAAAGAATACGCAATCCAAAGCCCAGCATGAAGGGCAAAGGAACATTGTCAGGATGATGTAAAACCGGTGAAGGATAATCTGATGCAGGGATCCATGTTCTGGCTTCACTGTAAATATAAAATCCCCCACTAACAGGATATTCAACACCAAGACCAAGGTCAAAGGTCAATCTTTTAAAGCCATGCTCACCTGAAATGGGGGCAGGTGCCGGATTATATAATGAAGTATCCGGCACAGGTATAAAATTATTCTGGGCCTTTGTAAACATCAATCCAAATCCTGCAGTGCTATAAAAATTCCAGCTCATTTCATTGTCGTAGGCACCTTTGAAATAATGTTTCCATCCAATGGATACCTCCCGGTTGTACCAGGTGGACTTTACCCTGTAAACCTGGGATGAAGGGATGGTTGAAGGTAGTTTTGCTGTTGCCGTAAACAGGTTGCTGAACCTTCCCGGACTAAAATAACCAAGCCGTACAAATGCACTTTCCTTTTTACTGAAATTGATTTCAGCAATAACGGTCTGGCCTATTGCCCAGAATTTTTGTTCAGGACTGAAGTTGCGCATAACCGAAACATCAGTAGCAATGCTGAACCCTGACTGGCTTATGGCCAGCAGGGAGATGGAAGTAAATAAAAAGGTCAGGGCATGTTTAATAAAGCCAGTCATGATTGTATTGTAAAGAAAACAAAAAAGCCGTCCCGAATTACGGAACGGCTACAATATTATTGAAGCATTTATTTTCTAAGCGTCAATTCTTTTATGATATTATCCGCTCCTCCCAGTTTATCAATACACCACAATACATAACGGATATCAACGCAAATGGTTCTGTTCAGGTCTTTATCAAAAGCGATCTTATGACTGAGCGCTTCATAATTACCATCAAAAGCCAATCCCAGTAATTCCCCATTTCCATTGATAACAGGTGAACCTGAATTGCCACCCGTAATATCATTGGTTGTGATAAAGCCTACTACCAGGTCGTTTCTTTTAGCATCCTTGTACTGGCCATAATCCTTTTGTTTTACTTTTTCAAGAAGGTCTGCAGGAAGATCAAATTCATAATCGCCCGGTTTGTATTTTTCCAACATGCCCTTCATAGTGGTTACATAATCATATTCAACTGCATCTCTTGGTTCGTACGGGGCTACCTTTCCATAACTAACCCGCATGGTGAATGTAGCATCAGGATACATTATTTTTTTAGGGTTCATTTCCATGATACCTTTCAGGTACAGGCGTCCCCAGTCATTATTCTTTGTAAGGAACTGCTGATAAAACGGAGCATACTTGGTACTATAATTTTTTACAAAAGTGCTGGCCAGGTTATAGGCCAGGTCCTGCTGCAACGTATTCGCATCCGGATTCTTAACAAAGGCATTCCATTTTTCATTATCCAGGATCATTGTATTCCCGAAGATGGCCTCTGCATATTTTTCATAGGTCTCTTCTTTATCAAGGCTTCCATATTCATTCCTGATGGCTGTAAACAAGCCCTGCGGATGTTGTTCATCGGGAACGTTCTTATAATACATCTGAAGAACAGAGGCCACTATTTTTTGATCGGAAGCCCTGTTGGTAGAAGCAAGGAAATTTTGTCTTTGTGCATCTGCGGCCTCCACTGCTCTTTTGATGTCGGCAGTTGAAGAACCAGGTCTTACCATTACATTTTCGATCTGCTGTAAGCTGGATGCAAATGCAAGCAACGGAGAACCAAAAATTCCTTCATTCATATATTGCCTGTGCAATGCATAGGGTCGCCATGCAGCATACGCGGCTTTGAGGTCAGTGAAAATATCTTTGTATTCCGGTTTATCTTTTGCCCATTTAATAAAAGCTTCCTCCGCTTTTCTTTTTTGTCCGTACACATCATATTTCAACAACTGCTTGGTTTCACCATCATAGAATTTCCAGTAATTGGCAATACCTGCATAGCTGGAAGCCAGCTGTAATTTAACAGCAGGGTCATTCTTCATTTCCTCAAACATATATTTAAGCCGCATGTCGCGAAGCTGAACAAGCGTTGGATTGTTGATATCTGTTGCCAGCTGCACGCCATAAGAAGATTCGTAACGGTTGGTTCCTCCTGGATATCCCCAGATCATGGTAAAATCACCTTCCTTCACGCCTTTTAAAGAAACAGGCAGGTGCCATTTTGGTTTTAGCGGCACATTACTGGTGCTGAACCTGGCAGGACTGCCATCCGGTGCAGCATACACACGGAATACGGAAAAATCGCCTGTATGACGCGGCCATTCCCAGTTATCCGTATCTCCACCAAATTTTCCAATAGATTCAGGAGGTGTTCCTACCAGACGAACATCCCTGTAACGCTGGTAAACAAAAGCTATATACTGGTTGCCCTTGAACAAAGGGCTTACCCTGGTTTCAATACTTTTAGAAGTATCACTCATTTCCGCATTGATCAGGGCCATTACCTGGCTCTGGCGTGCTGCCCTTTCCGCACCCGATAAACCCTTCAGAGAATCCATCACCCTTTTGGTAACATCATCAATCCTCAAAAGGAATTGAACCGACAGGGCTCCCCCGGGTATTTCTTCACCAAGGCTTTTGGCATAAAATCCATTCTTCAGATAATTTTTCTCCACTGAACTGGCACCGGCAATTACACCATAACCACAATGATGATTGGTAAAAAGCAATCCTTTCGGACTAACGATCTCTCCGGTACATCCGCCACCAAAGATCACAATAGCATCCTTGAGAGAAGCCTTGTTGATACTATATAATTGTTCTTTGGAAAGCTTGAGGCCTTTCTTTACCATGTCGTTGTATACCTGCTGGCCCAACAGCATAGGTAACCACATTCCTTCATCTGCAACCGCTTTAAATGCCAGTGAAACTACCAGCACAAATGCAATGATTAGTTTTCTCATATTCATAATTATTTAGCGAGGGCAAACGTACTTAAAAATTTGAGCATGCGATAAGATTAAAATCATTGTTGTATTTTGTTTGCCCTATTATTTCATTATGAGAAGATATCTGTTGCTGATTGGGTTGCTTGCAACCTTGTTAATTATACAATCCTGTAAAAAACAGGATCCGGCGCCTCCACCAACTCCTGTAGTTATTCAGTCACCTCCAGGTTTTGGATTTTATGTTGTGGGTTATTTCCCATCTTACCGCAGCCTGTCGGATGTGCCTGACATAAAATTCAAAATGTGCAATGTTGTGAATTATGCATTTTTCAGCGTAAATGGCAACCGGGAACTCACCATCAACAATCCTTCACTTGTGCCCCAGCTGGTAAGCAAGGCTAAAACCAATAATGCCAGGGTTTTCATGAGCATTAATGATGGTTCGGGAGATGGCAAGACCAATTTTAAAAATATGGCTGCCACCGCATCCGGCAGAAATCATTTTATTAAAAACGTTATGGCCCGTGTGCGCCAATATGGATTTGATGGTGTTGATGTGGATTGGGAATTTCCTAACACGGGAGATGGATCTGATGTAACATTTACTGCATTGATGAAAGAGCTTTCCGATTCTTTACACCGCGATGCAAAATATTACCTTACTGCAGCCATTACTGCGGGCAAATATGCAGGAGGGATTCGCGATGCTATCAAAAATGAATTGTTCAGTTATGTGGACTTTTTCAATATCATGGCCTATGATGATTTCAGCACCACAACACCCTTCCGGCACCACAGCGACCTCACCCTTGCCAATACCTGTTTAAATTACTGGATCAACACCAGGGGAATGCCAAAAGCAAAAGCAGTTCTGGGCTTTCCCGGATATGGAAGGCCATCGGGAATAACCCAGAGCGGTACTGTATTGGCTTATCATGATATACTCACAAAAGGCGGTAGTTCGCAAACCGATTCTGCCGTGGTAAGTAATGGCAGCTTTGTGAACTACACTATTTATTATAATGGCCAGCCCACCGTTAAAAAGAAAGCCATTCTTGCAAAGCAAATAGCCAATGGCGTTATGCTCTGGGAAAAATGGCATGATGCACATGATGGGAATAGCTTGCTGAAAGCAGCATGCGATACAGTAGGAAGGGTGTATTAAATAATGGCAACAGGCTAATCATGTATGATCCTGCCTGTTGCTGATTAACTACTGCTGTACCGGTGGCCTGGGCGGTGGAGGTGGCGGTGGTGGTAACACTGGTGCAACCGGTGGCACTGGCGCTAGAGGTGGTGCAGAAACGTTTGGAACCGGAGGTGGTGGTGGGGCAGGAGGAGCGGGTGGCGCCTCAATGATCTTTTTAACGGGTGGTATACTGTCTTTTTCAGTTTGTTGGGCATATACAAGTATGCCCGCTGCCATCACGGCTGCCAATAAGAATCTTTTCTTCATAATTATGGTTTCCTTCTTTGATTCAAAGCCATTAATATTCCATAAAGAATGTTAACTGAAACATTCATTCTGCTATTTTAAGGGAGATAGAAAATACTTTGCCTTACTGCTTCACACAATGAAACGGACTTCCATTGTTAATTAATGTTTACTAAGGATCCTTTCACATTCTGCGGCACAGTTCGTGTTCAATCAACCTGAACTAAATAAATAACTATGAAAAACAAAATTTTACTTTTTTTCTTTTCCATTTTATGTTCCGCCGGATTGATGGCCCAGGTCAGTATCCGTATTGGCACCCACGATGGTGTTGGCCAATGGAAACCTAACAGCTATTCCTCCTCCTTCTCCAATATTGCCGAAGGGAAAAGCATAGCCCAGGAGATCATTGATATTGTTGGACTCAAACCAAATTTTGAAGTGCGTGAAGCCAATGTTCCTAATGCCGCAGCGGTAGTGTACAGCGGCAAAAGATATGTGCTGTACAACCCTTCATTTATTCAAAATCTGGAAAGAACAACCGGAACCAAATGGGCAGGCGTGAGTGTACTTGCACATGAAATAGGACACCACCTGAATGGCCATACGCTTACTTCAGGGGGGAGCCAGCCAACGCTTGAACTTGAATCAGATGAATTTTCCGGTTTCGTTTTGAGAAAGATGGGCGCTTCCCTTACAGAAGCGCAGGCAGCCATGAAAACACTTGCCACCGTAAATGCTTCGAGAACGCATCCGGGCCAGTACGACCGTTTAACTGCCATTGCAGATGGATGGGAGAAAGCCGATGCTCAAATGGATGGAAGGGAATATGTGGCCAGAACAAAACCCCGTGTGAACCAACAGAATTCAGGTGTGAACAATTCGCCCGCCTATCCGCGCACCACTTCGTCTAAACAGGTTTACAGAAATTCTGATATCATTGGCGATATTCAGTTCAATGCTGATCCATCGTCCAGGTACTATGTTACAAAAACATACAACCTTTTAAAAGTAAAGAATAACCAGGCCGTTGTAATTGCAAAACTTAGCAGGAGCAATAACCGTAACTATCCTTACCTGATCTATGATGAGGCCAACACACAGTTCCTTGTAGATCCTTATGGCACTATTATCACTAAACAAGGTAAAAAGATTGGCAGATTAACAGCCAGGAGATAAATTTAAAGCCCCGTTTTTACGGGGTTTTTTTATACCGGTATTAAAATGAAATTAGAATTTACCCGGTGTAGCAGTACTGCACAAATATCAGCATTTGTGTAACCCTTTCCCTTTACATTTGCCACTAACAAAGGGCAAATGAAACTTTCGAATTTATCACATACTTTAATTGGCTCCGAGATCGTAAAACTGGGCGGTGAAATCCGTGAGCGGATCAGCAAAGGAGAGCATATTTATAATTTTACCGTAGGAGATTTTGATCCTAAGATCTTCCCAATTCCCAAAGAACTTGAAGATGCCATAATTGAAGCCTATCAAAACCATTTTACCAATTATCCTCCGGGAGAAGGCAGCCTGGAATTACGGCAGGCTGTAAGCGCTTTTGCCCGGCAATACCAGGGATTGGAATATTCCACCGATGAGATCCTGATAGCTTCCGGTGGAAGGCCATTGATATATGCATTGTTTCGTGCCATATGCGATAAAGGAGACAAGGTGATTTATGCTGTGCCTTCATGGAACAACAATCATTACACTCATTTTGTTGAAGCAGAACATGTAGTTGTTGAAGCAAAGCCTGAAAATAATTTCATGCCTGTGGCTGACGATATCCGGCCATTTATCAGCGATGCCTGTTTTCTTGCATTGTGTTCACCTCAAAATCCAACAGGCACCACATTTAAGAAGGAAGACCTGCAGGCCATTTGTGATATGGTGGTGGAAGAAAATACAAGGCGCGGCGAGGATGAGAAAAAACTTTATGTGATGTTTGACCAGATGTACTGGCACCTTACATACGATGGTATAAAGCACTATGATCCTGTTACATTGAATCCGGCCATGCGCAATTACACGGTATACATTGATGCTATCAGTAAAGTATTTGCATCAACGGGTGTACGGGTGGGATGGAGCTTTGGCCCGGCACAGGTGCTGAATAAAATGAAAGCCATTCTTTCGCATGTGGGCGCCTGGGCGCCAATGGCGGAACAAAAGGCCTTAACAAAATTCCTTGCCAACAAACCCGCCATCAATGCTTACCTGGATCATTTCAGAAAAGAACTGGAAGAAAGACTCCGTCGCATCTATGAAGGCTTTATCAAATTAAAATCAGATGGATATCCTGTTGACGCTGTTTCACCTGAAGCAGCCATTTATCTTACCATAAAATTTGACCTGACCGGTAAAAAAACAAAAGAAGGAAATGTATTATCTCAACAGTCTGACGTAACCTCTTATCTTTTGCAACATGCCAGCCTGGCTGTAGTTCCTTTTTATGCCTTCGGGGCTTCTAAAAATTCACCATGGTACAGGCTGAGTGTAGGCACCTGTAAAAAAGAAGAGATCAATGAAATGATTGAAAAACTGAACACAGCATTGAAAAATCTTAGCTGATCAGTTTTTATTGATGAGGAAGTTGAAGGGTTTTAAATTGTATTCCCTGATAGCCTTAATAATACGATTTGGCTTTGTGGTGATGCGGTTCCTTGTTACCAGTTCATGCGCCTTGCAAAAAACGTCATTTCGTTCCACACATAGCAAGATCTGGTGCAGACACTCTACTTCATGTTGAAGCAGATCTTCATTATACAAATTCGCCTTGTACAATACAAGCAAATCCCTGTCATAGTTTTTCATGACACTGCTTTTAAATTCCTTAAACGCCAGGGCATCCACAATTCTTACTACTCTTACTTCCATTGCCAGAGTAATAATTCTTCTGACATCCGGCTATAGTAATCGCAGTCAAGAACAATGCCATATAGATTAGTTTCTTCATAAGAGGTTTTCTAAATTAAACTATTTTACAAACGATTTAGTATATCATTTGCTGAATGGATCAAAAATTAACATGGATCAAGCCCAAACAACGTTGAAACACAGGATATTACTGTCGCCCCTGGACTGGGGACTGGGCCATGCAACCAGGTGTATACCCTTAATTCATGAATTGCTCAGACAAGATACAGATGTTTTTATTGCCTGTGAAGGCAGGATAAGGATCCTGTTGGAGAAAGAATTTCCAATGCTCAGTTTTGTAGATCTCAGAGGATATAATGTGAGCTATTCAAAAAGCAAATGGTCCCTGCCATTTACCATGCTCGCCCAGATACCAAAAATTATTGCTGCTATAGATGAAGAGCACCAAATGATAGATGACATCGTAAAACAACAGGGGATCCATGGAATTATTTCAGACAACCGGTTTGGATTATACCATGAAGAAGTTCCCTCGGTTTTTATTACCCACCAGTTACTTGTAAAAACTAATTTTGGAAAAGCTATTGATGAACAGTTTCAGAAACTCAATTATAGCTTCATCAATAAATTCAATGAGTGCTGGATCCCGGATTATGAAGGCCCGGTAAATCTTGCAGGTGATCTTTCGCATCCCGATAAAATGCCTGGCATCCGCACAACATACACAGGACCGCTATCCAGGTTAGAAACAAACCATACAAGTGAAGAAAAACACCTGCTCATTTTGCTTTCAGGACCAGAGCCGCAAAGAACCATACTGGAAGAATTACTGGTGGCACAACTGGATGGTTATAAAAATGAAATTGTTTTTGTACGAGGACTTCCCGGTGAGGTGAATAATTTAAATGTTCCTTCTCATGTGAGGGTATATAACCATTTGCCTGCAAAAGAACTGGAAGCAATGATGCAGGAAGCCCGTTACATCATTGGAAGAACGGGATACAGTACGGTGATGGATATAGCCGCATTAAAAAAGAAAAGCATACTGATACCAACCCCCGGACAAACGGAACAGGAATACCTGGCTTTGCAGTTAATGAAAAATAATTTTGCACTTTGCATCAACCAGCAGAAATTCAAATTGAAAACAGCACTGGAACTCGCGGATCATTTTTTATACCAGGTAAACCGGTATCCATCACATAATAAACTGGAAAATGTAATCAGGAATTTTTTAAGCAGCTTGTCGTTGCACCGTCATAGCGAACGGTGAAACCAAAGCCATCGGCGAGCGTGAAAGCATTACGGTCATGGCGAGTGGCGAAGAAAGCTATTTCATGGTTTAAACAAACCAGCGAAGCCAACTCCCAATTCAGGAAATTTGATATTCATCTCCAATGCCATGCTGCTTTCAATCACCCTCCGCCATGAAGGTGATCAATGCTCTATCTTTGCCCGCTCTTGAGTCCACATACAAAAGCACATATAGCCGTTCTTGGAACCAACATTTTTTTCGCGGCCAATTTCAGCCTGGTAAAAATGATCTCGCCTTCGCTGATCCAGCCATTTGCTTTGAATCTTTTAAGGGTAGGATTGAGCGTACTGCTTTTCTGGCTGGTATGGCTGTTAGGAAAAACTTCAGCAGGCATTGAAAGAAAAGATTGGGGCAGGTTCCTGATCTGTGCGTTAACGGGTGTTGCGGTTAACCAGATGCTTTTTATAAAAGGACTTACCATGACGTCCACCATCCATGCTTCCCTGCTGATGCTGGTAACTCCATTGCTGGTTACCTTATTTGCTTTGTGGGTGCTTAAAGAAAGATTCACTATTTACAAGGCATTTGGATTATCACTGGGTATTGGTGGTGCTGTCTTTTTGATCATCCAGAAAGAATCCGGGCAACATGCCAGCAATTATCTGCTGGGTGATGTGCTTATCATTATAAATGCCGTTTCTTATTCCCTGTATTTTATACTGGTAAAACCATTGATGAACAGATACAGTCCGCTGCATGTGATCAGGTGGATATTCACGATGGGGTTTTTTATGATCCTTCCTTTTGCATGGACGGAAACGCAGGCCATTGACTGGGAAATGCTGGAATGGAAACATTATGGTGCACTTGCAGGAATTATCATAACAGGAACCTTTCTCGCTTATTATTTCAATGCTTATGGCATACAGCATATCGGTGCAGGTAATACTGGTGCTTATATCTATACCCAGCCGGTATTTGCCGTTCTGATCGCCATCCTGTTTGTAGGGGAAAATTTTACCTGGGAAAAAGGACTGGCCGCACTGCTGATCTTTGGCGGAGTATGGCTGGCTGGCAGGAAAAAAGGCAACAGGGAAAAGATCAGGTGAAAGTAAAAGGCAGGAAGCAGGAAGTACTTTCAAATTTATTTATGCTGACTTCACCGGTTCTTCTGTTCATCGATTTACTCTTTTACTTCCTGTTGCAATTCTCCGAAACGGTTTATATCTTAGTGTATCCAAAATCCAGAACAATGAGAACCACAAAACTTTCTGTAAGTTTTATCTTACTCTTATCCGCTTTCTTCTTTACCAACTGTACAAAGGACACTCAGGTAAATTACACCGAAAACACAAGTGAAATCATTACACAAGGCAAATGGTCCGTTGAATATTTCTTTGCCAACCAGGATCTGACCGCCCAGTATAACAATTACCAGTTTACATTCCTTGGTAACGGAACGCTTACTGCTACCAACAATACCATGCAGGTGCATGGCAACTGGCGTATGATAAAGGATGTAGATCGTAAAGATATTTTACAGATCAATATCATTACAGGCGACCCAAATCTTGTTGAAATGAATGAACACTGGAACGTTACTGATAAAACGCTCCTTAAGCTTGCCATGGTAGAGGGAAATAACCAGCTCCGGCTTAGAAAATTATAATCAGGGAAGCGGGTTCTTTGGATAATCAAAGAACAGGAATTTCTTTTCTGCAGCTGAAAAATCCTTCCAGCGCTCCGTATCTGCCTGCGCTGCAAATACCGCACAGGTTGGCATATCATCCACTCTTACATTGGTAAGCGATGAGGCAAATTCTGTGATGCCGGGATTATGGGAAAAAACAGCAATGGTGTCATATTTATCATCCATACTTTCAATGGTAGAAATAAATGCCTGTTGTGTAGCCAGGTAAAGATCATCAACCAGCAGGATCTCCTCTTTTTTTACATCAAATACTTCCGCAAAATATTTTGCGGTTTTTTTTGCTCTTTTAGCAGGGCTGGAAACAAAGAGGTCCACGTTGATCTTCTTTTCTTTTAATCTTCCGGCCATCTCCGGCGCATCGGCTTTTCCTCTTTCATTCAATGGCCGGTCGAAGTCTGAAAGCCCTGGTGAATCCCAGCTGCTTTTTGCATGCCTGACAAGGATGAGTGTTTTCATGGTGTGAAAATAGTGATAAACAACCTGGTTGAACAGAGAACAAGGAATGATTGAATGATGAACCAGGCTCTGAATGAATTTCCTGCTTCCCCTGGTCCCTGTTCTTCTGTTCCTCTGTTCAATACCCTCTCTGATTCTTCCCTTCCATATAATTCATAAAGGCTTTGTTCACTACCCGGTTGCCACCGGCAGTAGGATAGTTGCCGGTGAAATACCAGTCGCCCAGGTTATTCGGGCAGGCTTCGTGGAGGGATTCAATGGTCTGAAAGATCACATCCACCGGAAGGTTCAAATTGGGAGGAGTAATGAGCTGTGCTATTTTTTTTGTGATCTCTTCGTTTGTAAAAGATTTATATAGTTGTTTTACAACATTCACACTGTGCAGCTGGCTGTTGCGGTGAAGCTCCCTGCATTCAGTATACATATCCTGGAGAATGTGCTCCTTGTCGCGCTCCTTTAATAATTCAACAGCTGCATTGAATGCAATGAAATCACCCAGCTTGCTCATATCAATGCCATAGCAATCGGGGTAACGGATCTGGGGCGAAGATGAAACAACCACAATGCGTCTGGGTTCCAGCCTTGCCAGCATCCGTATGATACTTTCTTTAAGAGTTGTGCCTCTTACAATGGAATCATCTATCACCACCAGCGTGTCTACCCCTCTTTTTACCGTACCATAGGTGATGTCATAAACGTGTTGAACCATTTCATTACGCGATGAATCTTCTGTAATGAAGGTGCGCATCTTCACATCCTTGATGGCGATCTTTTCCATGCGCACTTTGCGGTTGATCATTTCATGCAGCTTCTCAGGGTCCACATTGTTGCCCCATGAAGAAATGCGCTCCACTTTGATGTTGTTGAGGTAATCCTCACAACCTTTTATCAAACCATAAAAAGCAACTTCTGCTGTATTGGGTATAAAAGAAAATATGGTATTCTTCAGATCAAAATCAATTGACTCCAGTACCTGCCGGCTCAGGTTATACCCAAGTTTTTTTCTCTCACTGTATATTTTTTCATCGCTGCCTCTTGAAAAATATATACGTTCAAAACTGCAGGCCTTTCTTTCTTTTGGTTCAAGAACCTGTTCAATTTTTGCCACCCCGTTTTCAAGTACTATCAGTGCATTCCCGGGCATCAGTTCCTTTACTTCATTTTCACCAACGTTGAATGCGGTTCTGATAGCCGCCCTTTCGGAAGCCGCCACCACCACATCATCATTCATATAATAATAAGAAGGTCTTATACCATGGGCATCCCTGAAAACAAAACCAATTCCATTACCCGTCATTCCACCTACGTGAAAGCCGCCATCAAATAATTTCAAAGCCTTTTTCAATGCTCCTGCAATGTTTAATTGCTGTGGAGATTCTTCATCTGCCTGCACTATAAAATGATGCAGCACTTCCATCATGGCAGCCAGATCGCTTTGCTTCTGGAACTCACCTGCATCAACATTTACCAGCTCAAATAACTCGTCAGTATTTACCAGGTTGAAATTACCTGCAAGTGCCAGGTTCCGGGCTGGCACCGTATGGCGTTTTAAAAAAGGATGGCAGAATTCCACATTGTTCTTGCCCTGCGTTCCATACCGGAGGTGACCAAGAAGTAATTCACCTAAAAAGCTCAGATGACCCTTCATCAATCCGGCATGGTTTCCAAAATCCGGATTGAATTTCTGCAATTCATTGAACTCTTTACCGATCTGTTTAAAAATATCTGCTATTGATTGCTGCTCACTACTCCTGATCCTGGAAAGAAATGGGTACCCTGGCTCTACATTCATTTTTACAGTAGCAAGACCTGCACCATCCTGGCCACGGTTGTGCTGCTTTTCCATGAGCAGGTACATTTTATTCAAACCCCAGAGCACGGAGCCATATTTTTGATGGTAGTGAGAGAAGGACTTACGTAGCCTGATAAATGCAAGGCCACATTCATGTTTTATTGCGTCGCTCATTGGCTGTAAAAAGTCTGCATGGGCAGCAGAACAGGCCGCAAATTTAGGTCAATCTATGTTAAGCTTATCGGAAGAGTTGTATCTGCCGTATTTAATTTAGGGTGGGGAAAGATCACTTTAAGAAGACAACCTTTACCAGGTGCGGTGATCACCTGCTTTTTACCTCCGAATAATTCAGCACGGTTAGCTATATTAATAAATCCTAATCCTTTCCTGACCTTTTTGGGATCAAAGCCCTTTCCATCATCTTTTATGGTAAGTGAAACCTGGTTGTTATTCTCTTTTAAACAGATTTGAACATGAGAAGCGCCAGCGTGTTTTATTATATTATTCAGCTGCTCCTGAATGATGCGGAATATGGTAAGCTTCTGATTTTCCGGAAAAACTTCTTCATCAAATTCCAGGTATTCAAATTCAATTTCCATTAACTGTGTCCTCGACATGGATTCAATCAGTTCGGTGATCGATTCTATCAACCCCAGGTCCTGTAATGTGGAAGGCACAAGTGACCTGGACATTGCCCTGATCTCATTGATCACATCTCCAACACCCTTCAGGGCCATGCTTACCATTTCATTGGTAGTGTCGTCAGCTGTGGATTTGGCCAGGTCCAGAAAAAGTTTGATGGTGGTTAATTGTTGCCCTATGTTATCATGAAGTTCCTTCCCGATCTCACGGCGCTCTGCTTCCTGTCCATCGAGTGTGGCCTGCGTTAACTGGCGCTGGTGTGAAATTGTTTCTGACACCAGTTTCTGTTCAAGTTTCTTTCTTTCCGTGATATTTAATACCGATGCCACCACATGCGTAATCTCTCCTTTATCATCAATAAATGGATCACAATTCACCAATATCCAGATATTTTCGTTTGTACGCGGATGTGATACCCCGATCACGAAATCCTTTACAGGTTTTTTTGTTCTGATGGAACTGGTTAAAGGCCTGTCTTCATAATTGATATGTTCTCCACGCTCATTAATCATGTTTTTATTCAGGATGTCGTAAACACTTTTCCCGACTATCTCTTCAATTGGCATGGAAACCTCCTGGGCAAGGGCCTTATTACAAAGTAAGATCTCTTCATTTTTGTTTGTGAGAAAAACACCCACCTGAAGATCGCGTATCAGGTCTCTGAATCGCTTTTCACTTTCTTTTAAAGCATCCTTCGCCTGCTTACGCAGGGTATCGTCGTGAAAATAAATTACAATGCTATCAATGCCTGGCTTGTTCAGCATATTATGGCCACGCACCGAACACCATTGCCAGTCACTATTTTTCTTTTTCAACCTTACAGTGATAAACTTCACTTCAGGATTTTCAATAACCTCTTTTTGAAAAGATTGAGCAGCCCATAACAGGTCGTCTGGATGAACAAATTCAAAGGAATTTTTTCCAATCAGTTCATCTACATTGTAACCCAAAACATTTTTTACAGAGGGAGAAGAAAAAGTGATCAGGCCTTCCACATTTACCAGTATCATTCCATCAAGCGAATCGGCAATCAATGTGCGGTAAAACTCCTCGCTCTTCCGCATTTCTTCCTGGGCCTGTTTCATTTCGCTTATATCTTTTCCAACTGCCAGGTAGCCTATCCTGTTATTCTTGTCATCACGTATTTCTTTTATGCTGTGAAGAAAATGTTTTTTGTCGCCCGTCTTAGTGATCACAGACACTTCACCTTTCCAGATCCCAAAATTCTGCAATCTGAAAATCACAGTTTCAATATTTGTTCCTACAAAATCAAAACGAAGCAATTCATCCATTCTTTTATCAATGACCTCGGATTCGGTGATACCATAATAAAATTCAGCTGAGGCATTCAGACTGATCACTTTGAAATCAAGGGATGTTGAGATAATTACGTCTGAAACATTTTCCAGGATGATGGCATTATAATGAAGCTGATGCTCCTTTTGTTTCTGGTCTTCTATATCTACAACTGAACCGATATAACCAATAAAAACACCATCCGACATACGGGGCACGCTAACATCATGCACCCATCTGAAATTGCCGTCCTTGTGCAGGAGGCGGTAGGTAAGGGTAATTTCTTTTCTTTGATTGAAGGCCCTGGAAAATTCCGCCTTAGCGTTTATCAGGTCATCTTTATGAACGAGGTGTGCCCAGCCGCCCGGGTTTCCTGTAATATCAACACCGGTAAAATCGAGCCATTTGTTATTGATATAGGTGGTGATATTCTCTTCGTTGCTCATCCAGATCATCACAGGCGAAGAATCGGCCATTTCCCTGAAGCGGTTTTCGCTTTCAACTAATCTTGACTCAGCCTGTTTTCTGTCAGAGATATCCTTTGAAGAAACAAGAAATCCCAATGGAGCACCATTGGCATCCTTCATTAATTTGAAGCTGGACATCAGGGTAATTACTTTACCATCCGTGGGCCTGGTAAAATAGGATTCACCGGTCCACTCTCCGGTAGTTGAAATGATCTCCCTGATTTCTTCCCTTGTGGCATCTATATACCTTATGGTAATAAAATCATTCAGGTTTTTCCCGATTATCTGTTCAGCAGTAATGCCATAGATCCTTTCTGCTGACTTATTCCATGTTACAGGATTATAATTGATGTCGGCTGCAGTAAGTATATCCGAAGTCTGTTCAACAAGGTTGGCAAGAAGCTGAAGATACTCTTCAGTTTTCTTCTTTTCTGTTACATCCTGCTGAGTACCCCAGATTCGTTTGAGGTAACCATTTTCAATTACGCCTATAGCATTATTCAAAAAAAATTTATCTTCTCCAAACCTGTTCTTCTCCTGAGAAATGGCATTATTGATCCTGAATCCGTTATCCACACATTGTTTAAAAAATTCAAGATTGGCAGGAGCATCGAAATCCAAAATCTGTTCAGATAAAATACCAATCAGTTCTCCGGCCCTTTCGAAACCATACATCCTTGCCATGGAATCATTACATTCAGATATATAACTGTACTTCTTTGCATGTTCAATAATGTCCTGCAGGGCTATATCGCATTTTACAGGAATTGAAAACTCCTGGCAATAAATTCCATCAGCACTATAATCAATATAGGTTTTATAGCGCGTTCTTTCCTCTTCAATTTTTTGTTCCCTGATTACATTGTGCGTTGTGTTGATGCAGCTAACCTGGTAACATAATTTTCCGTCGTATTGAAAACTGCTCAGATACAGTTCTACAAAAACCAGTTCGCCTCTTACAGTTGAAAATGTATAATTATCCTTGTGAGGAATAATACCTGCTGATATTTTTTGAAAAAAGGAGATCCTGCTTACTTCGGTAAAAAAATCCAGAAAATCCCTGCCGGCATGTACACTATCATCACCCAGTTGTTCAAGGGTTGCCTCGTTATTGTAAAGTATCGAAAAATTTTCTGCATTAATGATCCATGTTGGAATGGGATGTGCTTTTAGGAGAGCAAAATCATCAGGTTGAGATGCATTAGCAGAGATCAAAGGGAAAGGCATTGGATTGATAAGTCACTTTATGAAAGGTAATAAAGATAGATTCAAAATAAAAAACCCGGTTATATTCCGGGTTTTATTATATATCATTAAGCATTTCCTTTACTTAGAAGCGAGGTCTGCCTGATTTGTCCATTTTTTCAATTGCGGACAATCAGCATCTACCGTATCGATCATGATGTAATAATCCTTAATGTGATCGGCCAGCCATTTTTCCATAGCGAAGTATTTTTTTTCTTCGAGGGCGGCCTGCTGTATCTTGTTATAATCATCACGGATATTCATGACGTGGGGTTCTGATCTTGATTTCAGATAAATGATCCGAACACCCTGTTTTTGAGTTTGCGGATCGGTGTATACCTGTGGCTGGGAATATTCACCAATTTTCAAATTACCAAGCGTGGTAACGATATCCTTATCCAGTTCATCAATCCTGTTGTAGGTATCACCATCCTGGCTAATGATCAGCGGACCATAATAATCCTGCATTTCAATCTCGCTGTATTTATCAACGGCTGCATTAAAATCAATGGTTCCTGCAATCAGCATGGAACGTACAGAATCAAGTTTTGACAGACCTGCATTGATCTCATCCTGTGTTACCGGTGGCACTTTCAATATATGGCGGATGATGGCATCATCTCCATTGCGCTGCACCATTTGTATAATGTGGTATCCGAATTTTGATTTGATGATGGGAGATATTTCTCCTTCTTTCAATCTAAAGCTTGCTCTGAGAAACTCAGGGTCCCAGGATTTTTCATTCCTGTTCAACTGGTATTGGCCACCCCTGTCCTTGGAACCCGGATCGTCGGAGTATCTTTTGGCAGCATTTTCGAAAGTGATCCTTTTTTCATCTATCATCTTCCTGTAGTTGGTCAGCTCATTGATGGCGTATTGTTCCAGGTCCTTTGATGCTTTTGGAAATATCGCGATCTGTCCCACTTCAAGTTCCGATTCAAAAAAGGGAAGGCTGTCCTTGGGTATGCGGTCGAAATAAATTTTTACTTCCGCAGGTGTGATCCTTACAATGTCAAGGATCTTGGCCTGCATAGCTTCCGCCAGTTTTCTTTCTCTTACCGATTCCCTTGCATCATCCTTGATCTGGTAAATAGATTTACCTGCCAGTTGTTCTACCGCTTCCTGGCTACCATAGGTTCTGATGAAATCGCGGACCCTCATGTCAAGATCTGCTTCCACTTCTTCCTCGGTCACCACCAAAGAATCTTTCATTGCCTGCAGCATCAGCACTTTTGAAACAAGTGATTGCTCCAGTATCTGGCATTCAGCACCCTCAGGAATGGTACCACCCTGGCGTGCAATATCTGCAATAGCATTTTTAATATCCGAATACAGGATGATATGGTCTCCCACGATGCCAACGATCTTGTCGGCTACGATCTTTTTTGGCTGGGCCATAGCAGGAATCACCATTAAAAAAGCAAAAGCAATGAAGAGGAGCTTTTTCATAATAAAGAAATGTGGTCAAATTTAGCTTTAGTTAAGAGAAAAAGGTGAGGTGTGAGGGGGATTAACAAATATTTGAAGGCGGTATGGGCTGATGGTCAAATCATCCCTTGGGATTCTAAACGTTGAATGCAAGTGACCAATGAAAAGACCACCGCCTCCATGATCTTGCCATTAAGCAGGACAAGGTCAAAAAGGATGGACTGGTTCTTAGGCCGTTTACAATCGACATCCAGATCCCTGCGGGATGACAAGTTCATGGGGGGTGCGATTATAATACAACTGAGGCCGGAAGACAGGTTCAGGGGTGGTTTACCAAAGTGGATGACCATGCAAAAAAAGAAGGAATAGTGAAAACTATTCCTTCCATATTCAAATGATTTAATCTTCAGACTATTGACTCAAGATTCCAGACTCAAAACTCCACGTCTGCCCTTCCTGTATTGGTGCATACACTGAACTATTGCCAATTGCCTCAAAGCGTACGCTTCACTTCTTCTTCCTCATATGCTTCCACAATATCACCTACTTTAATGTCATTATAATTCTTGATGGTTAAACCACATTCCATTCCACTCAACACTTCTTTCACATCATCTTTATACCGTTTCAGTGAACCCAGTTCGGCGCTGGCGCCTTCAGCGGTTGGATAGACCACAATACCATCGCGGATCAGTCGGACCTTATTATCCCGCTTGATGCGGCCATCAAGTACGGTACATCCTGCAACGGTGGCCTTATCAAATTTAAATACCTCACGGATCTCCACATTGGCAACGATCCTCTCCTGGATCTTCGGCTCAAGCATACCTTCCATCGCGCTCTTGATCTCCTCAATTGCATTATAGATGATGGAATAGAGCTTGATCTCAATACCTGCTTTATCGGCAACACGGCTTGCCTGCAGCGATGGACGTACATTAAATCCTATTACAATGGCATCTGATGCTTCAGCCAGTACAATATCACTTTCATTGATCTGTCCCACACCTTTATGAATCACGCTAACCAGGATCTCCTGGGTTGATAATTTCTGTAAGGAATCACTAAGGGCTTCAACCGATCCGTCCACGTCACCTTTAATGATCACCTTCAATTCCTTGAAACTTCCAAGTGCCAGCCTGCGCCCGATCTCATCCAGGGTAATGTGTTTCTTGGCTCTCATACCCTGCTCACGCAGGATCTGTGCCCGCCTGTTGGCAATATCTTTTGCTTCAGCTTCATCCTGGTAAACTTTGAAAGTTTCACCAGCCTGCGGTGCACCATTCAGACCAAGGATCAAAACAGGTGTGGAAGGCGGAGCTTCATTTACCTTTTTATTCCTTTCATTCATCATGGCTTTCACCCTTCCAAAATGTTGTCCGCTCACTACAAGATCGCCGGCTTTCAATGTTCCGTTCTGAACCAGAACTGTTGCCACATAGCCACGTCCCTTATCAAGCGTAGCTTCGATGATGGTACCATTGGCCTCCTTGTCTGGATTGGCTTTCAGGTCAAGCAACTCGGCTTCAAGCAATATTTTTTCGAGGAGTAAATCAATATTCAATCCCTGTTTGGCGCTGATCTCCTGGCTTTGGAATTTACCGCCCCATGATTCTACCAGGAGGTTCATTTGTGCCAGTTGCTCATAGATCTTGGCAGGATTAGCGCCATCCTTATCAATTTTATTTACAGCAAATATCATGGGAACATTGGCTGCCTGAGCGTGCGAGATGGCTTCTCTTGTCTGTGGCATGATGGCGTCATCAGCTGCAATTACGATCACCGCGATATCAGTGACCTTTGCACCACGGGCACGCATAGCCGTAAACGCTTCGTGACCGGGGGTATCAAGAAAAGTAATGTCTTTCCCATTTGCAATTTTCACCTGGTAGGCTCCGATATGCTGGGTAATGCCACCTGCTTCACCTGCCACAACGCTGGCGCTCCGGATATAGTCAAGCAAAGAGGTCTTACCATGGTCAACGTGACCCATAATGGTAACGATAGGTGAACGCGACTGAAGATCGGCTTCGTCATCCACATCTTCTTCCTCGTCCATTTCCATTTGTTTTTCCATGTCGATGAACTCAACATCAAAACCAAATTCACTTGACACCAGTTCTATTACTTCCGCATCAAGTCGCTGGTTAATAGAAACCATGATGCCCAGTCCCATACATTTAGCGATCACTTCCGCAAAGCTTACATCCATCAGGTTAGCGAGTTCGCTCACGCTGATAAATTCTGTAACCTGAAGCTTGTTATCTTCCGCACCTTCCATGGATTCCGCTGCTTCATTGCGGCGTTCACGCCGGAGTTTTTTGATACTCTTTCCTTTTCCGCCGGAAAGTTTAGCCTGGGTCTCCTGTATCTTACGCTGGATTTCTTTTTCGTCTATTTGTTTGTCCTCACCACGTTTGGCAAAAGTTGGACGTGCTCCTGTGCGGGGTGCAAATTTATTTTGTTGTCCGCCGCGGCCTCTTTCGCCACCGCCACCGCCGGTATTGCGCTGGATGCCGATGCGTCCGCCGCCACCCTGTCCGCCCTGCTGACCGCCACTTTTCTGGAATCCCTGTGCACCGCCGCCTTCTTTTTTCTCAATTGGAATACGCTTGCGTTTGCGTTTTTCATCCGCCTTTTGGGGACGTGGATCAGCTTCAACGGGCAGTTCAATTTTACCGAGGATCTTTGGACCTTCAATTTTTTCAGCCCTTATATTTTCAATTACAGGTTCTTCTTCCGGTTGTTCTTCTATCCGGGGAGCCGGTATTTCCTCCACCGGTGTTTCTGCTACCGGTTCAGGCTTTGCCTCAGGTTCAGGTTTCACTTCCTCTTTCTCTTTCTTGGTTTTCTTTGCTGCTTTCTTAGGGCGGGTAGAAGAATCTATTGCAGAGAGGTCAATCTTATCGATCACTTTTGGACCTTCAATATCCGGAGATTCCACCCTGGCCACTTCAACTTCCGCAGGAGGTTCAGGTTGAACCGCGGGAGGTGGGGGAGGCGCAGGAATTTCCGCAACCGGTTCAGGAGCGGGCGTTTCAACCACAGGAGCTTCCACCACTGGTGGTTCTTCTTTTTTAGCTGCTTTCTTTTCTTTATGAAAGCTGATCTCTTCTTCGTCTTTTTTCTTTTTCGCTTCGGCTACAGCTCCTTTGGGCAGATCGATCTGGACGGCTTTTTGTTTGGCCACCTTATCGCTTTGAAATTCATTCTGCAAAGCACGGTACATGTCTTCCGTAAGCTTAGCGGTAGGTTTCAGGTCATCCTTACTAAAGCCTTTGCCAACCAAAAAATCAACAAGGGTATCCTTACCGATGTTAAACTCTTTGGCGGCTGCCATCAACCTGGGTGTTGTTATTGTTTCTGCCATTAACTGGTTTTTGTCGCGGGTTGCAGATCGTCAATCGTTGATCGCCGGTCTAAAACCCACTATTCACTTTACTGTTTTATATGTCAGCTAGACTGTTTTAAAAATCAACTAGCTGCGTTGATTAAAATAATTTTATGATATCGAACTATCTTTCACGATTGCCGATTCACGTCATCACTCCTTTTCAAATTCTGCCTGCAATACCTTTCTTACTTCATCAATCGTTACTTTTTCAAGATCTGTTCTTCTTTCCAGTTCTTCCGCTGTAAGTTCAAGCACCGACCTGGCTGTATCACAACCTACACGTTTTAATTCATCAATCACCCAGCTTTCAATTTCATCACTGAATTCTTCCAGGTCAATATCAAATTCTTCTGTTTCACCTTCATTATCACGGTACACATCCAGTTCGTAACCGGTAAGGTCACAGGCCAGTTTGATGTTAACGCCCCTGCGGCCGATAGCAAGTGATACCTGGTCGGGACGCAGGTAAACATCTGCATGTTTGCCTTCGTTATCAAGTTCCATAGTAGTGATCTTGGCAGGTGTGAGTGATCTTTGAATGAGCAACTGGATATTGTTTGTCCAGTTGATCACGTCAATATTTTCATTCTTCAATTCACGTACTATGCCATGGATCCGGCTTCCTTTCATACCCACACAGGCGCCAACAGGATCAATGCGGTCATCGTAAGATTCAACAGCAACTTTTGCTCTTTCTCCCGGTTCGCGTACGATCTTTTTAATTACGATCAGGCCGTCAAAGATCTCAGGAACTTCTATTTCCAAAAGTTTTGCCAGAAAATCAGGTGAGGTCCTGGAAAGAATAATCACGGGTGTATTATTCTTCATATCAACCTTCTTTACCACCGCGCGGATGTTCTCTCCTTTTTTAAAATAGTCCTGAGGTATCTGTTCACTTTTTGGAAGAATCAGTTCATTGCCTTCTTCATCAAGCAAAAGAATTTCTTTTTTCCATACCTGGTACACTTCTGCACTGATAATTTCACCAATGCGGTCCTGGTATTTTTTCGCCAGTACGTTTTTCTTCAGATCAGAAATACGGCTGGCCAGTGTTTGCTTGGCGGCAAGAATAGCCCGGCGTCCGAAATCTTCCAGGTTTACTTCTTCATAAACTTCTTCACCAACTTCATAGTCGGGAGAAATTTTCTTTGCTTCGCTAACCTCAATCTCTTCAAGGGTATTATACACGTCGCCATCATCAACAACGTTCCTGCGACGGAAAATTTCAAGATCGCCCTTTTCGGCGTTCACAATCACGTCGAAGGTTTCGTCGCTGCCATATTTTTTACGGAGTAAGGTTTTAAAAACGTCTTCCACTACACGCATTAATGTAGGACGGTCAATATTTTCAGCATCCTTAAATTCCTGGAATGCCTCCATCAGGTTAATACTTGCCATATGTATTGCTTTTAGCTGCTGGCTATTGGCCTGTGGCGGGTGCCGAAGCCTTTAGCGATATCAAAATTTTATTTGAATTTTTGTTGTTTTTATATCCTTAAAGGAGACCGGCTCCTGTTTGATCTCTTTTTTCCTGCCCTTTCCTTTTTCCGTTTCCACTACAATGGCGTCTTCAGCGGCTTCTATCAGCTTTCCTTCAAGTTTACTATTATCTGCCAGGGTTACTTCAACAAACCTTCCTACATTCTTCTTGTACTGACGGAAGAGTTTGAGGGGTTCATCAAGTCCGGCGGAAGAAACCTCCAGTGAAAAATCACCACCGGGGAACAGTGTACTTTCTTCAAGCTCCTTATATAATTTCCGGTTATACTGTATCAGATCGGAAAGGATCACTCCTTCATCTCCGTCTATGAATACCTTAACATTATTGGTTGGCTTGATCCTCACTTCCACCAAAAAATGCCCGGGGTGTGTTTCCAGTAGCCCGTTTATCTTCTTTTCTATTTCCCTGATTAGTGTTTCTGCTTGCATAACTTAAAAGAAGAAGGGAACGTTTTCGTTCCCTTCATTCGATTCATTGCTCCGGCAAATGTAAGATAAAGGCCAAATACTTTCCAAATCAAGTTTGGAAGGAACCGGGATTTTGAGATTTTATTGGGTATTGGGGTTAAAGACAATGGCCTTGGCTATTGGCTAATCCCCTCCTTTCAACCTGGCTTCTTCCTTTTCCTTCTTCCTGAAAAATCCCCTGAGTAAAAAATTATGCTGCAGGGCCTCCAGGTTTTCATCCAGCTTCTTTGATCCGAAACGAAGATTTTCCAGGGTTAGCCTGAGGTTTTCACCCGCTTCCTTATCATTCAATAAAACACCAACCGGAGAATTATTACTGTTGAGCTTTTGACTCACCTCCCTGATATTGGAAGAAGCCAGTTCAAGGTTATTGGAAACCTTGTTGGCCGTTTCTGAAAAAGCTTTGAGCTGCGAAGCAGTAGAACGCAAATTGCTGAATACCAAAGTATCGGTTACAAGGTCATTGGCCAGCGAACCTTCTTTATGCAGCAGGGCGGTATAGCTGGAGAGATGGGAGGTGAGCTGTTTTGCATTGACAGATGCCTGACCCAAAGAATTCACTGCAGCCTGTAAACTATTTACAAGCGTTTCATCGGTAAGCAGCTTTCCAATCGATCCCTGTCCTGCTTCCAGCCTTTCGGTTACCAATTTTATATCGCTGGTGATCTCAAGAAGATTCTTATTGTTTTCCTGAAAGGTGGCCAGTATCTCATCTGTATTCAACCCCTTCTCCACCGCAACAAGATCACCTTCCGATACGGAACCTGCCTGAGCACTTCCTTCGTAAAGCACCACGATCTTATTGCCGATAAATCCTTCAGAGCTGATTTTGGCCTTAGCATCTTTTTTAATGAAGGGCTGTGCTTTTGATTCTATACTCATTTCAACTTCCACCTTGGAATTTTCCGTGAAGGAAATATCCTTAACGGTGCCAACCTTCACCCCAGAATACCACACGTTATTCCCTTCCTGCAGGCCCCCCACATCATCAAACAGGGCCCTGATGTGTACTTTTTTTTCGAATGTTTTTTTCTGACCGCCAAGTGTAAGTATGCCGGCAATAAAAATGAGCAGTCCCAGTACTATAAATACACCAACCGTCACCGCTTTCTTATTATTATTCGCTTTCATTTATGTTGTATAAAATTGTAATCGTAAAAACTTTTTATCCTTTCGTCATCTGAGGCAAACACTTCGTCAAAACTTCCCTGGCTTATAAATTTTCCGTCAAGCAGCATGGCGATCCTGTCGCCCGTGGTCTTGGCACAGGTAAGATCATGCGTAATAATGATGGAGCTTGTATGATACCTTTCCTGAACTTCATTGATCAATTCATTGATCTCGATACTGGTAATGGGATCAAGTCCGGCAGTTGGTTCGTCATAAAGCATGATCTCTGGTTTTAAGATCAGGGTTCTTGCTATCCCGATCCTTTTTCTCTGACCACCCGAAAGCTCGGAGGGCATTTGATCTTTTGTTTGTAACAAGCCTACTGCATCCAATACCTGGCTCACTGAACTTTCAACTTCTGACCGCGACAGGTGCCGGTAATTCTGTACCAGGGGAAATTCCAGGTTCTCGCTTACCGTCATGCTATCATATAAAGCGCTGTTCTGAAAGGAGAAGCCCAGTTTCAACCGGAGGGATCTCAATTCAATATCTTTTAGGTCTTCCACTTCCATTCCCAATACATTCACCTGGCCCTTGTCGGGCTTCAATAGCCCTGCAATGATCTTGATCAAAACAGATTTACCGGTTCCTGACCTGCCCAGCACAACTACGTTTTCCCTTTTGTGTACCTTAAGATCAATTCCCCTCAATACATGGTTTTGGCCAAACGACTTATAAAGGTCCTTTATGGAAATAACCACCTCGCTGTTTTCAGATCTCACCATTGTTTTACTATTCTGCCCTGAAAAAATTTGATACCGTAACTATTAAGATCTCTTCTATAAAGATCAGGAACATGGATACCACCACTGAGGAATTCGCGGCCAGCCCTACACCCATGGTGCCCTGGCTGGCATGGAATCCCTTATAACTGCTCACGATGCCGATCGTAAATCCAAAAACCAGTGCTTTAACTATCGAAGTGAAATAATCAAGAAAGGATATACTGGCAAAAGCATTTTCAAAAAATGTAATAAAACTGGTCTGTTCGTTTGCATTGATATCGAGGAATGATCCCATCATGGCCACAAAAGCCGTGTAGAACATGAGTAAGGGTATCATCAAAGTAGTGGCCAGTACCCTGGTTACTACAAGATATTTATATGGATTGATGGCCGACACTTCCATGGCATCAATCTGTTCCGTTACCTTCATTGAACCAAGCTCTGCGCCTATACTTGAGCCTACCTTGCCCGCACAAATAAGCGCGGTGACCAATGGTGCCAATGCCCTCATGATGGCTATTGAAACCAGCGATGGTAACCAGGAAGTGGCTCCAAAATCAGCTAATGATGGCCGTGACTGCTTTGTAAAAACAAGTCCTGTTATGAATCCCGTTATGGAGATAAGAGGAAGTGATTTATAACCTATATTATAGCATTGCCTGATGAATTCCCTGGTATGAAAGGGTTTTTGAAACACTTCTTTGAAAAACAGCATCACAAAAGAAAATGCATGATGGACCTTCACAAAGAAAGTGGCCAGCTTTCCTGTGGGTTTATTCTTATTGGCTGTTCCTGCCCTGGCTTGTTGCATCCTGACTCTCATGCAAACCTTACACCAGAGGTTTTCAGTATACCCCACATCCCTTTTACAAGTACAGGATTTTTAAACATTGAACAGAAAAAAATTTCTGCATAGCTATTTGAAGTAGAAACCCGGGAGGTTCCTTTCTTTCAATTCACGTTTGTACTCCTTCATATACTTCCTGTTCTTTTTCACGCCTATGCTGGTGGCCATACCGCTAAATGTTATTTTAACGAGGTAATTAAAAAATGAACGGTCCTTTGCTCTTTCATAAAAAACCAGTCCGGTGCGTCCCTTATTATTTTTCCTGATCACAAAACTGTTTACTAGAAAATTGGCTACCCTTCCCATGAAATTTGTTTTTGAAGGATCTCCATTCTTAATCAGTTTTATACGGAGGTCGTGGTAATACATCTGCATTTCACCAATGGCAAGATCCTCGCGGCCAATGGCATTGAGTTGAAATGAATCAATGGTTCCTGAAGTGATCAGAACATTTGAAAGTGGAACAAGTACGGGATTCAATAATGAAACTGTGGTAGGCTTTAAGCGAAGCGTCATTAAGAAGCCGCGAAGGCTGTCAGTATATGATTCCTTCACCATCAGATTTAACAGGGAAGAATCCATGAGAAAAGCATCCAGGCTGAATACCAGTGAATCTGTGTCTGTGAGATCGCGGTTTTTTAAATTTGATACCCTTGCATTCATCCGGGTAAGGTCAAGCGTGCCCTCAGCTCTGGTTTTAGCATTGCGTTCCGTGTAGTGCAACGTACCATCATTCATTTTTAAAGACCCCACATCAACCGGCATGGTGATGTTGCGGATCATATCAACAGGCAGGGGTTTTAAATTGCCTTCAAGGAATGGCGGTGCTTTGTCGCGGTAAACAGTAAGCAAAGGCTGGTTTATTTCTATCACATCTGCCACCAGGGAACTATCTTTTTCAAAGCTTTCAAGGTTAAAACCACTCATGGTAACAGCCCCTGTTTTTAGCGTGATGTAATCTTTTTGAAAAGCAGCATTGGCCATTACAGAATCCAGTGACTGGGTTGGTGTGTACCGGAAAGAATCAAGCGATAATATTTTCTTTGCTGAATTATATGCTGCATTATACCAATTCAGGGTGGTATTACTGTCAATGTATTCCCCTGTGGTGCCTTTTACCCATGCAGAAATATTTTCCTTCAACAACCTGCTGAAACTGAAAACTGATTCAGAAGAAAGTTGGATGTTTCCCACTGAGGTCTGTGTTAACTGCAGTTTATTATTTTTTGAGAGCCTGAAACTATTTGGATTGGTGAGGTGCAGGCTGTTCACCATTAACGACCACGATGGAAGGTCTTTATTGTTAGCATATTTAAGGTTGGACAATTCCATATCCAGCTTCCCTTTCTCCACACCAATTATCTCTCCCGTACGTTTTTCAAGTGTTGCAGTTTGGGCTTGTATTGATAAAGCAGCCAGCTGAAAACCGGCATCGTTAACCTGTAATCCTGTAGCAGCGATAGCGCTGTTTTCAGAAACAGGCAGGTTGATCCTGGTTATGGAATCATTACGATGAAGGGCAATTTGTATATCCGGCTCAGATACCTTCAGCCGGTCGATCCGTAAACCGTTTGACGACAGTCCTGCTTCTTTTTTAACCGATTCATTCCAGTTATTCACCTTCAATACAGGCTTTGTTATCACCATTTCATTTAAATGAATATCACCTGCCAGCATCTCATTCATATTGCCTGTAAAACTTAAAGCCGGTGCGATCAAAAAAATACTATCGCGTTCTTTTACCCGGTTTACCTCCAGGTTTGTAAGGTTAGAACCTGTTTCGCTGTTGATAAAGTAAGAGGATGCTTTTACATTCAAACGATCCCCTTTAAAGTGGAGATCATTTCCTATTACCGACAATCCTTTTACCTGCATAAGTCCTTCCGGGTTTTTGACCAGGCTTTCCAGCTTTAATGATTGTATATAGCTGGTAACCTCGTTATCGCCACTTGAATAAAAAAGCCGTGTATTGTATCCTTCAATATGGGAAAGACTGATATCGGTAGCAGATCTTTTTCCAGACTTCTTTTCAGGTTGCCTGAAATGAACGTTCGCGGATCTCCATTTTAATCCCTGAACCATCACGGTCTCGGAATTTTCGTTTATCAGCAGGTTGTTGATGAATACATCTTTTACATCCGCTTTTAAAAAACCTGATCTACCGGTTACTATGATCCTGTCGGCGTGTATCAGTTCTGTACCTGAATAAGCTGCATTATAGATCAGGGTAGTAATGTCTTTTATTTTTATAACCGCATTTGAAAATGAAAGCCGGCTCACTGCTTCACGCAATCCTGCAAAATCTTCGGTGATATGATTCAGGCTGATGTTTGCATCTTTTATCTTTAACGAAGTAGTTGCACCCAGTTGCATATCCAGTTGCCCATTAACAATAGAGATCCTGTCCAGGGTCATCACATTATCCAGCAGTTGCATTGATTTGAAGATGCTGGTTTTTTTTACTTTGCCCCTGCTGCTTTTCATGTTCCTGTATTTGATCACCGGGCTATATAAAACAGCTTCTCTTGCTTCCAGGGTTTCTTCAAATATCAGCTGGTACCAGTCGAGTCCTGTCAATTCAAAAAGAGGGATTTTAAAATCCCGTTCGCTCCTGTTCTTATCAGGACTGGAAGTAGTGGTTACGGAAAAATTATTGAGTGTGATCTTATTATTCAGGAAATGGATACTGTCAAATGTATAAGCAGCGGAACTGTCTTCGTTGTACAAATGATAATCGCGAACAAGCATATCGAACCGGTCTATCACCACGGGCCTGGCAGAATCGGCATAGATCTTAAGACCGCGCATTTCAAAGTCGTCTTTATTTGAATTGAACAGGGACCTTTCCTTTTTGCCTGTGATATTGATATGGATGCCGGCCTGCTTAACGCCTACAAAGGCAAGGTCCAGGTCACCCGTCAGTTCCTGTATGATCTTATTGGGGTCAGGTCTTTCCTTTTTCGGACTCCTGGCTATGTTGGTATTGATGTTAATATCAAAGAGCGGGTTTTCACAATAAACAGAATCCGCTTTGATAAGATTATGTTTATACATGGCGTTAAAGTCAACACCCACCAATAACAGCTTATCAAAAAAAATGGAATAGCTGCTCTTCATGCTATCCTTTGCTATGGCGGTAACCGTGCAGCTATCCAGCTCCATCCGCCTGTTGAACAGGTTAAGGTTGAAACCACGGAATGAAAGGCGGTGTCTTCCCCCCGGCAGCGCAATATTTTGGTGCGTGGTGGTAAGATCAACCGTTTGTTTATTCTCAATAAAGGCATCGCGTTTTGCTGCGTTTGAGGTATTTACCAGATTGAAATGAATATTGGAGATCACCACAGGATCTTCATCCGGTTTTAATTTATTCAGGAGGCGTACCTGTGCATTTGAAATATGGATCCGCTGAATGCCGAATGCTTCAAGTCCATCCAGCATGGAATTATAGATCTTTCCCATTTGCCGGGGAATGGAAATATCTTCCTGGCCGGATATTCTTGTGCTATCCTTTCTCCATTGTGTGATGTTGATTATGGGGTTGAGCACTTCCACAGAATCGATGGCGATCTCCCTGTTAAATAACAAAGGCCAGAATGACCCGACCTTTATGGATAATTTATCAAAGGTGATATTATAGCTTACGGCCTGGCTGGTAGTATCAGTGCTTACAAGCTTTGCCTGCTTCACCTGCAGTTGTGATGATAAAAAATGAAAGCTCAGTTGGGAAAGTTCGAGGCTGAGCTTACCGTGCGAGCGGGCCGCCACGGTTTCAATGATCACACGGCGGGCATTATTCACAAACCAGATATGGAGTGCCAGGACCACCAGGGCCATGCTGCCAAAAGTTATGAGGCATAACCTGAGGAATCTTTTTTTTCTGTTTATGGGTGGCTTAGCCGTCATATCTCACACTATGGTCAAGCAAATAGAAGACCAATAAAGTTTCAATTGAAAGATAGACAGGAAACGGCGGAGAAACCACGCTAAACAGGACTGAAAACGTTAAAAACCATGAACGGGGTTATAGGGGTGAACGCCTTATGTATCTTTGATTGACTATGACCATTATCAAGATCCTTTTTTATATATTCCTGGCCTACCTGGCATTCAAGGTGGTGTTCCGGTTGATCATACCCGTATACAGAACAACCAAAAAAGTAAAAAGAGGATTCAGGGAAATGCAGGAAAAGATGCAGGAACAGGCACGCCGGCACGAGCAACAGCAGCAGGTAAATACCCAAAATATAAAAAGTCAGCCATCACCATCCAAAGCCGGCGACTATATTGAATTTGAAGAGATCAAATAGTTGGATTTCCCTATTTTTGCCAACCCAATTTGGGAGTTCAAAGTTCAAAGGAACTTTAGATTCGTTTTAAGTTTAATGATTTCGGAATCCGGACTTTGAACAATTAACTTTGAACTGACTTCCGGATCCTTAGCTCAGATGGTTAGAGCATCTGACTCATAATCAGAGGGTCGCTGGTTCGATCCCAGCAGGATCCACA
>CAMPIQ010000022.1 GCA_946886475.1 uncultured Chitinophagales bacterium
GAAGTATATAAGAGCCATTTTTATTTCTTCATGCACTCTTTTAATCTATTTCCCGGCAGAAAAACGAAAACAAAAAACGAAAAGCGCCACAAAGTTTACTGACTGTCGGCAGTACACGGTGGACAACAAATTATGGCATTACCTAACAGAGGAGGATTCAGACCAGGCGGAGGCTTCAACAGAGGAAGATTTGCTCCCCGTAGAGAAGCGGAACACCGCATAAACCATCACATCAGGGTACCCCACGTAAGGTTGGTTGGCGAAAATGTAACTGTTGGAGTTTACTCCACACAGGAAGCAATGAAAATTGCTCAGGAACAGGAACTGGATCTTGTTGAGATCTCTCCGCAGGCCGATCCGCCTGTTTGTAAGATCATTGACTATAACAAGTTCCTGTACGATAAGAAGAAGAAAGAAAAGGAAATGAAGGCAAAGGCGAAGACCACTGAAATGAAGGAGATCCGCTTTACGCCAAATACCGATGATCATGATTTTGATTTCAAATCAAAACACGCGGAAAATTTTCTAAAGGAAGGAAATAAGGTAAAAGCCTATGTTCAATTTAAAGGACGTGCCATCCAGTTTAAGGACAGGGGAGAGCTGCTGCTTCTTAAGTTTGCTGACAGGCTGAAAGATTTTGGTCAGCTTGAAAGTATGCCAAAGCTCGAAGGAAAAAGAATGCTGGCCATCTTTACGCCAAAAACGGGTAAAAAACCTAAAGAACCAAAGCCACAGGCTTAATCATAAAAACCGCAGTAGTACTGCGGTTTTTTTTGTTCTTCGAATAAATTAATTGTTGGGTTCAGAAATAAAAACGGGCGATTGCTATCAAATTGAATTTCTTATTTTTTGAAACAAATGATCTGTTTTTCAAATCAGGTCTTTAATGGATTCCTTTCCGGAACTGACCATTGCCTTTCCAATATATTTGATCAACAGGTTTATTTCGTTAAAATTGATTCTACTCCGGCTGCCTGCATTTTTACAGTTGCACCAGCGTTAATACCGATGTCATATCCCATTTTTGATTCACCGGTGGGGCCAAAACCACCTACTTCAACGCCAATCTCACCTTTCAAGCCTGCATCAGAATAATTACCCTCCCCATCAAAAGTTACATAAGCCTGGTGCTTTGCACCAACACTTACGAATGGTGTGTTAGTATCCACGCCCACACCCACTGCCAGTGTTGTATTCCCCGATTTAAATTCATGCTCAACGCCCACAATCAAACCTTCACCTCCTTCTACTTCTATTTTTTTACAATCAAGGCTTACTTTACCAACCACAAATGCCAGTACAAGCTTGAAACGGCAGACTGCAGGCAGCATAGTTGTCAATGACATCTCATACTCCTGTTCTTTCAATTGTTGCACATCGCAGTAAATGGAAACACCATGGCCATTCTGACCATTTTGCGGGGTACCTGCAATTATTGTAGCTGCTGAATAAGCATCTAGATAAACCAGGTAAAGCTGTACCAGGTGATGCGCATTCAGTGCTGTTTGAACATCATCGGGCACCAGTGTTTTATAAAACATGGCCTCATTAATGAGGCCGGGGAAAGAAGTAATTCTTTCTTCAAATCCGACAGGCTGGTTTTGTGCATTTTCCGAGAGATATTTATCAGCCAGCGCAATTTGTTGTTGGCAATATTTAATTTCCCTTTCTATTCTTATTTTCTCATACTTCTGATTGATGTATTCCTGCTGGCTGGGATTGGCCAGGGATTCATTCAATTTGTTATAGGTTTCAATACTATCCTGCCGGTTATTTTCGATAAGAAGTTTTGTATTACTCTCCAGGTAAACCTTTGTACGTATTTGTCCGTTTCTGCTTATTATGGATCCTCTTGTGGGATAAGTAATATTTTCAGCAGAATGCTCCTCATTAAGCCAGCTAAGGATCTTTTTTTCTTTTTCGGATTCGAAATGAGGCAGGAACACGTTTTCCACCAGATCAAGATAAATGCCGTTTTGTTTCAATTGTGGTGCAGTAAGTTGCAATACAAGTTGCTGGTCCAGTTCTGCCCATTTTTTTATCTCATTTTGTATGTTTTCGCGGAAATCAAGGTGAGCCTGATATAGTTGATTAGACTCCTCCACTGAAGCAGGCAATTTAGGCACCCTGAATTTGTCGAGTCCGAGTTTTACAAAATAATTCTCGGGCTCAGGCCACCTTGATCGTGCTATTTTAAAAATTTCTTCATCACTTTTCGATTTTTTCAATTCTTCAACAACCGGTTTACGGTAACATACAATTGTTTCGCGCGCAAAATGATAATTGGATTTTATTGTATTTCCGGCAAATCTGTAAATCAGTCCTTTGGTGTGATTGGCTTCGGGGTGTGTATCATTATATTTTAAACAACTATCTAAAAACTGGCTGGCCTTAGTCATATCTCCAAGCCCGAAATAGGCTTGTCCCATATTATTCCATACGATGCTGCTGGAAGGATGCGATTGAATTAAATGACTCAATATGGGTATGGATTTTTCTTCCTGGCCGGATTGTATCAATAATGCGGCAAGATTGTTCCAGTACATCGGATCGTCAGGATCGGTAATAGCTGCTTTTAATGCAAAAAGTAAAGCCCCGTCAGGCGATTTATTTATAAAATTCAGGATGGCGGCATCCTGAAGTTTTTTTGCATCAGTACCACAACTTTCAAGCGCTGCAGAAAACCTGTCTTTTGTATTTGGTGGTAAATTTTGCAAATAGGAACCGTATATTTTTTGGCATAACCCAACCAGCTGTTGTTTTGTAAATTTATCTTTTGGTATGGCATTCAGCCTGGCAAGATCTTTTTTGGGCGCCCTTGTAGCTAATCCGGCATTATCCTCTTCTTCATCTGCCTGTTCCATTGCAGTCTTCATAAGTTCTGCCAATTCCGGATTCTTTTTTATTTGTTCCTGCAGCTCCTTATTTTCCCTGATCATCTTATTCAGCTCTGCCTGAGAATTTTGCTTTTGTGCGGAGACCGACACATTCAAAAAAACAATAAAAAGAAATATAAAGATTCTCATGATGTGCCTTTAATTATTATTGATCTCATCGAGCCATTTTTGAGCTTCTTCCCTGGCAGCCATTACTACGTTCTTTCCGGCACGGTAACACATTTTCCATTCAGCAGGTTTTTTTTCATAATCCGGATCTACAAACAGCCATCCATTGAGCTCTGCATCAAAATCAACCGTGGCCGAAATTGCAAGAAAATCTTCAAGTCTTTTTTTTACCATTTCATCTGGATCTGAAGGATATTTTTTTTCATTTTCAGCCTTATTCAGCTTGCTGTCTATTTTGTTTTCCAGCATCTTACCAAGTTTGGGTACCCCGATTTTTGTTTTAGCATCAGGGTTTAATTTTTTATCTCTCCATTTTTTATAATCTTTTTTGAATTCTTCTGTGGCTGTGTACTCTTTTGCCAGTTTCATTAATTGCCTGATCCCTTCAACTTGTTCTTCAGAAGAAAGTGATCTGGCATTTCTTACTAAATCTGAATGGTTTCCTGCCATTACACCACCGGCACCAATAGAAAGGAGAAGACATTCTTTTGCCTGGTCTTCTGAAATTTTTAAAGAATCGTAAATGCTTGTTATAAAACTAGCAGATGAAGCCACTACTCCCATTAACACAATTAGTATTGATTTCATGATCAGGTTTTTTGGTTTAAATATTTATAGGTGAACCCGGTTTACAATTGAATTTTAAAAACATTTAAAAAATAAGACTATCAAAGGCGCTTCCTTTCATTGTTCAACCACCTGCAACTCCAGCCTTTCAATTACCTGAGTGCATTCTGCATTAACTGACCGTAAATAACTAATTACATGTTTTATTCCTTCCGAAGTCTCAGATTTCGTATACTTCATATTTGGATCCGTGCTGAAAAAAGCCACACTGTGCTGATAATATTCATTGATTGTTTCTGTACTGCCCGGCAGGTAAGTTTGTCTGAACATGGCACTGCCCTGAACCAGAAAATTCAGGTTCACTTCAACATATGGGTTCCCCATATCAAATGAGAACCGTAAAGAAGCGTCCTTTAACTCTCCCGAAACATTTCTGGTAATTACCTGAATGACGGGTTCATTGCTGGCAACCTGAATTCTTTTGATCTCTGTTTTCTGGTTGGTATGAGAACCGCCATCCATTTGATCTGGTATCAATCCTGAACCTTCACCATCATTCGAAATAGATTCATCTTCAATTTTTGAATGAAACATGCTGGTATAGTCCACCTTGAAACTTATATTCCATTTGCTTATTGAGCTGGTAACCCCCGAATGATTTTCCTTATTACATATATCCGTCTGGTCAAAACTATATTTTACATATCCCTTGTATATCCTTGTAATATTGATATAGGCATTTCCAATAAAAATGCTTTCACATCCCTTCACATCTTTACCCGGACTATGTACGTTTATTACAGCTTCTTTTGCACCTGGTTTTAAAGTAAAGGTGGCCTTTGCCATTCCGCTGGCATCCGTTGTAACTTTTGAGGGGCTCACTGTTCCACCCATTGTACCATATATTTTGAATCCTGCAAAACTGCTTTCTGAAAAAAGAATATCCCTGCCTGACAGTGGCACTCCATCGCAATCTTTGAGTTCAATTGTAAATGAGGTGCTTTCCCCGGCTTTTAATGTTTTTTTTAATGGCGTTATTTTAATTGGTTCGCCCCAACTGGCTGATGCAAGTGAAAGTGATTTGTTTTCTTTTCTTTCATTCAATTCGAATTGTTCAATTTTATCTCCAAGGGTGGATAATTGTGCTGCAACCTGCTGGGCTATTTGAATGGTATTTTGTGAAGAGGAAGAAATTGTAAATGGATGATCAATCGATATTATTGTTTTGCGGGAACATGATGCCTGGATATAAATTTTCAACTGGTATTGGTATCCAGACCCGGTAATTGAACCTGTATAAATATAATTTCCATACCGGGAAAGATCACCTGATGAAGGTAGATTGGTATAGGTAATTCCAACTTTTATTATTTGTTCTTCCCCAGAACCTTTACTAAGACCTGCATCATTTGGCTGAGTGAATTTTATACAATTCTTATTGCTGTTAAAAATCGCTGACTGTAAATGTTTATTGATCCAGAATAATTGAAGCCATTCAAGCCAGCCCGAACTATCCGAACCATTTAATGGTGGCTGAGGCACCTGTACATCAAGGTCATAAAGTGCAACAGAAGGGGTGGACCTGCAGTTGCCGCATTGCTGGGCAGAGAGGTTGAAGCATATCATTAAAAATGGAATCCATACAATTCTTTGAACCATATACCTGATGTGACAGCATTTTACCCACATAAAAGATGAGTGAAAGAAATGTAATCGGTTTCTGATTTATAATTTTACAAATTCCACCCGCCTGTTCTGGGCCTTACCTTCTGAAGTTTTGTTATCAATAACAGGTTTTGTTTCTCCCAGGCCATCAGTTTCCATTCTGGTAGCATCAATGCCAAATTCTGTGCTCAACACTATTCTTACTGATGCGGCACGACGTTTGGACAGATCGAGGTTTTTAGCATCGTCACCATCACTATCCGTATGACCTATGATCTTTACTTTCACATCCGGGTTTTCTTTTAGTGTGGAAGCTATTTCCTTCAGAACACCATAAGAACTTGGCTGGATCTTATCTGAATTCACATCAAATAAAATTCCCGTTGTACTCCATTTTCCTTCTGTGATCAGCTTACTCCTTGTATCCGGCAGTGCTTCCGCCAGTTTTAGGTTTGACAGGTAATACTGGTAATTTGATTTTTCACTTCCATAAGATCCAAGTTCAAATAAGAACTGGTCGGGAGATGCATCTGGTGAAAGTCCTTTGGGAAGGTCGTACACCTTTACGCTGTTTACCCAGGCCCGGATTCGCTGCTTTTGAACCCATACCGATACATGCACGGGTGTTGTTGATCCATTAAATTTTGTAAACTCATTGATTAAATTGTCTTTGCCATCCAAAAAGATCTTGCCGGAATTTTCATGTGATCTGAAATCTACCCGGTCTGGCGTTTCATCGCTGGCTGTACCTCCGTTAGGCGTTAAAATAAGATGTCCCAAAGGGTAGTGGGTGCTGCCCCCTTCAGCATCCAGCATTAGTTCAATAGAAGGCACAACCCTGCTGGGTGCCATGGTAACCAGGAGATCAAATTCAATGGTATAGTTCTCCGGCATTTTCTTTTTGAAAGGCGGCTCATACTTTGTGCCTGCCATCAGGTTTAACCATTTTCCAGGTACTTTATCCAGTGTTACAATTTCTCCGGTTCCATTGGTATTCCATTTCAATGGAAACTCACCAACAACGTCCTGGGCAAAGTCCTCTGTATATAATATATTGGCACCCGGTACGAAATCATATTTTGAAAATGCTTTTATCCCTGTTCCTTTTGATTCGATCTTGGTTTTAGATTCACCGTTATCTGTCTTTTCTTTTATTTCTCCTTCTTCTGTCCTGGTTTTTGACTTACCATCTGTAGCATCATCAATTACTTTATCCACTTTATCGCCTGCCTTTCTTTCCAGTTTATTTTTTGCCCGGTCACCCAGTCTTTTTATAACCTGGGACTGAACATTAAAAACCAGAAATAACAGGATGCCAGTCAGCGCTAAGGTCTTTTTCATACAGGAAGATGTTTATGTAGTTTAAAAATCAGGACAGAAACAAATGTGGGATAAAAGAAAAGACAAGACAATCATATAAACATATGAGAGCGTAGCCCTGAGCATTGAGATCAGGCCAATACCTTACCTGCCTCATACCAGTCTTTCCTTCAGCGCCTTGGCAACCGCTTCAGATTTGGAGTTGATGTGTAGTTTCTTATAAATATTATTTATGTGTGAACGAACCGTACCAATACTGATATCGCAATGGTCTGCGATCATTTTATAACTGTCGCCGTTCACCAGGCATTTTAATATGGTGAGTTCTCTTTGCGACAGTGTATATTCATTTGATTCAGGGGCTTTCTGGTTGAAATAAGAGATCACTTTTTTAACTATGGAAGCACTCATGGAAGCGCCGCCTTCCTGAACTTCAATAATGGCTTCCAGTATTTTTGACGGGGCGGTTTTTTTTAAGAGATAGCCGGTAGCGCCGGCAAGTATTGCATCGAAGATCTTCTGATCATCTTCGTACACAGTCAGGATCAATACATGTACATGAGGAAATCTTGACTTCACTTCACCGGTTGCTTTTATTCCGTTTAGCCCGGGCATATCAATATCCATCAGTATCACATCGGGTTGATTGGTTTCAATAGACGCAAGGATATTTACAGCAGTAGCATGAGACGCCACTACTTCAAATTCAGGTGTATCATCAATGAACTGATGAAGACTTTCGCGGAAAACATCATTATCCTCGCATAAGGCAACCTTGATCTTTCTCATAAAGGGAAGGTACTGGTTTAATAATGCGGCACAATCATATATTCATCTTATTGAAGCCATAAAATATACCTGTGTGCCGGTGGCTTCAGATTCAACTTTTACTTTACCGCCCACCGCTTCAGCACGTGCTAACATATTATTCAGGCCATTCCGCCTCGATCCTGAATCTACTACAAACCCTTTTCCATTGTCCTCTATATACATAATGAATTGATGACCGGCCTGAATGGAAATTTTTACATGACTGGCTCCGGAATGTTTTAATATATTGTAAATAGCTTCTTTGTAAACAAGGAACACATTCCTTCTTACATCCATAGGAAGTGGCTGGTCATAATTTCCATTTATTTCAAAGCTGAAACTGATATTTCCCGCTTCAAGCAGCGGAATGGCAAACTCTCTCATTCTGATCATGAGGTCATTAAACCGGTCTTTGTCCGGATTGATGGACCACACAATATCATCCATGGCTTCAAGGGTGTGTTCGGCAGATTCTCCAATTTTTTGAAAAATGGGGCTTATACCTTCTGTTCCTGAAATATTTTTGTCAATTTTTCTTGCTGCAGTTTTACTAAGGATATTGATGCTTCCCAGTGTTGATCCAATATCATCATGAAGGTCGCGGGCAATATTCAGTCTTAGCTTTTCAATTTTATAGCGTTGTTTCAACCGTTGTATGCGCACCAGATAAAGAATAAACAAAGCCATGGTAATGCATAAAAAGATAAACCACGAACTTTTGTAAAATGGCCTTACTATTTCAAATGAAAAACCTGCCGGTTCTTTACTCCACTGGCCTTTTGAATTTTTGGCCATTACTTTGAAAGTGTATTTACCGGGAGCAAGCGATGCATAATTCACACTGTTGCTGGTTACGGGTCCGCTCCAGTTTTTATTATGTCCTTCAAGTATGTATTTGTAGCTGATGTTTTTTTCATCAATGAAGCTGGCACCTGCAAATTCGAATCTGATAGAATTCTGACTATAGTTATACTTAGCCGGCTGTATTAAATTAAAAGCTGAGGTGTCCGGGTGGCCGGCAACATCCACAGCGGTAATATTTACGAGGGGAGGAGCAGTAGCAGATGAACCATTGATCTTCATCCGGGTAAGTCCCTGTGCGGTTAATGCCCAAATCACATCATTCCGGGCATCTACAGCAATACTGAAAACCTCAGCATTCAGCAATCCATCGCTTGTATTATAATGCGTCCACTTCTGAGTTTGATGGTGATACCTGTAAATGCCATTGCAGGTAGCAAACCATACTGCCTTATTGTTTTCTGCTGCAATATCAGTTACCCTGGTACAGGTAATTCCTGAGGCCTCGTTACAATCAATAACTTCCAGTTCATTTCCATTCATCACCAGTTTATAGATTCCGCCAAACCTGGTTCCAACCCAAAGGTTATTTTTTTCATCAAATAAAATGCTCCGGATGTAAAAGTCTTTCAATCCATCCTTTCCCGTAACAGACCGGCCTTCTTTATACTTTAAACTACCATCTGCCTGATATTCATATTTTATTTCCAGAACGCCGGCAGAATTCATCCCAACCCACAAAGATTTGTTGGCCTCATCAATAGTGATGCAATTAATAAATGCCGGATCTCCATTTTCGTTTAAAGGATGATATGTATCCAGAAGACGGGTTCCTCTGAAATGAAAAATACCACCAGCTCCAGCCACCCATATATTGCCTTTGCTATCTTCAACCAGGCTGCTGGCTTTTATAATCTGATTTTTTTGTTTTGTCAGATCCTTTACATTTTCAATGCTCCTGTTATTGAGGGTTGCCGTTAATAATCCCTGATGCCAGAATCCAAGCCAGATGTTTTCCTGCCTGTCAATATGTATCAATCCATAATAATTAGGAATGTTTTTGTGGAAGGTTTTTTTCTGAATGCCTGACTCACTAACTATGTAAAGGGATTTTGAATTATTCACCCACAATAAGGAATCAGGTGCAATATGCAGATCACCTCCACCGGCCGCCAGTTCATCAAACAAATAGGTCTGGCTGTTGAAATTGGATACCTTAACGATGCCAGGTTCATTAGATATCCAGACATTATTTTCCCTGTCTGCAAAAACAGCACTTATATCAGTATGCAGGTCCAGGGGTAGCGGGTATTGTTGAATATTCCTGTCATTAATATGAGTTAATCCATCTGCATAGTTTATTGCCCAGATACCATTGGATAAATTTCCAGAAAAGCCAACCGGCTTAAGGTTATCTGAACTCCATATTATTTCATTTACTCCGGTAAGCATACCGTTTTTTGAACCGGAGGCCGATTCAATCCAACTTTTTTTACCGTTCGTATGACAAAACCAGACCTTTCCCTGATCGTCTTTTAACAGGGAAAAAATATTTTCATCTTTATAATAAACTGAAGAACTGGTATATGGGGCTGGTATTAAATAAAGTCCGTTTGAGGTTCCCGCCCAAACAGTATTATACCTGTCCTTTATTATTTTGGTGGGTGTATTTCCATTTTTCAGTTGTAAGCTGAACAACTTTGTAAAAACACCATTGTTGAACCGGTAAATGCATCCGGCATTATTGGCAAGTAAAATACTTCCATTGCCTTCATTATACATGCACATGAATTCGTTTTCCAAAATAGAATCCCTGCCATTAATGAAATAGGCTTTAGTCAGGCCATTATCATATTCAGCCAGCCCACCACCAAAAAGAAATCCGGCATAGATCTTTCCATTGGCTGGCAGGATACAATTGACATATTTATTTTTTTGCCGGGGAGGCAGATCAATTTTTTTAAACCCGGTTGCGTCATACCTGCAAATCCCAAAATAGCTGCCAAACCACATAAACCCTTTATCGTCCTGGGCAATTGCCGTGATCCGGTCGGAGATCAGGCCATCTTTTGAAGTATATTTTCTATAAGGCAGGTGTTGTGAGAATGTAAGAACAGAGATGACCAGTAAATATAAAAGGAAGGCGGATCTCCGGATCATTGCAATCAGTTTGTACTTATCTAAATATAATAAAACCCCGCTTCTTTAAACCACCGAACTTTTTTACCTTGAATCATGGATATTGAAACACTAAGAAAGATCTGCCTGTCCCTGCCAGCGGTTACCGAAGATGTTAAATGGGACCATGATCTTGTTTTTTCCGTTGGTGGTAAAATGTTTTGTGTCTGTTCACTTGAGCCCCCATTTACCTGTTCCTTTAAAGTAACAGATGAATTGTTCAGCGAATTAAGCAACCGTGTGGGATTTAAGCCAGCTCCCTATATGGCGAGGGCAAAATGGGTGATGGTAGAAAATTCATCCGGGATCAACAGATCTGATTGGATAAGCTATGTCAGGAACAGCTATGAACTGGTAAAGCAAAAACTTACCAGGAAATCAAGACTTGAACTTGGTATCCGGTAAAATGACGCGCATTCATGTAAACAATTTTATAAGATTTTAAATTTTTTTTATGCAACTAACCAACATCATTCGATCCGTTTCCGTTTTATGTATGGCCGGAATTCTTTTAACCGCATGTAATTCAAATGACTCAGAATCATCTTCCAGTGCAGGACCTGATAGTTCAACAGCTTCTGGAAAAGTAAAAAATGAAGCACCATCGGGAGAAATGAATAAGATCGTAACCGACGTTTGTGACTGCATAAGTAAGATGGAAGATGAACTGAGCGCCAAATCAAAAAAGATATTTGTGGATGCGTCCAAAACCAGTGATCCCCAATCATCCATTCAGCAACAATTGATGGCTATGGAGCCTGAGGAAAGAATGGAAATAGCGGAAGACTTCAGGAGTTTTGAAAATTCACCCGCGCAGAATTGTTTTAAGGATCTTGAAAAGAAATATCCTGAAATGCAAGAGGATAATGAGGAAAAGAAAAGGGAATTGATCAAAAAGGTGCAGGATAATTGCAGTGAGTTTGCAGCTGCACTGATCAAAATGGGGCAGGATGCGGAAGCAGCCAGTAAAAACTGAGTCAAAAGCAACAATTCTTTCCCGGGATGGATTTTTCCAGCTAAATTCTCTTATATGGCTATGTTAAATGCCTTCCTTTTCACTAAGTTATACGGTGCAAATCTGTTACCTTCGCACCTCCCAAAACGGGGCATCAGAACATGAAGAATATCAGGAATTTTTGCATCATTGCGCATATTGACCATGGAAAATCCACCCTGGCTGACCGGTTACTGCAAACAACCAATACGATCAGTGAGCGAGAAATGATGGACCAGGTGCTGGATGATATGGACCTGGAAAGGGAAAAAGGCATTACCATTAAAAGCCACGCCATCCAGATCAAATACCATCAGCGTGGAGAAGATTATGTATTAAACCTTATTGATACGCCCGGTCATGTGGATTTCAGCTATGAAGTGAGCCGCGCACTGGCAGCCTGTGAGGGCGCTTTATTACTGGTTGATGCAACCCAGGGTATTCAGGCACAAACCATCTCCAATCTGTATCTGGCTATTGAAAATGACCTTGAGATCATTCCTGTTATCAATAAGATTGATATGGATGGCGCCATGATAGAAGAGGTAAAGGACCAGATCATTGAACTTATTGGATGTAAACCAGACGATATTCTTTTAGCAAGCGGCAGAACCGGTATTGGTGTTGAAGGAATACTGGAAGCCATTGTTGAACGTATACCTGCACCCAAAGGCAATCCCCAGGCTCCTTTGCAGGCACTGATCTTCGACAGTGTATTCAATAGTTTCCGGGGCATCATTGTTTATTACAGGATATTAAATGGTTCATTGAAAAAAGGCGACAAGGTAAAATTTGTTTCCACCAACCAGGAATATGAAGCGGATGAAGTAGGCATACTCAAACTTGGACTGGAGCCCAAAAAAGAAGTGTTTGCAGGTGATGTGGGTTATATTATTACCGGGATAAAGAATGCCAAAGAAGTGAAGGTGGGCGATACCATCACCAATGCCCTGAATCCCACACAGGAGATCATTAAAGGATTCCAGGAAGTGAAGCCAATGGTATTTGCCGGAATATTTCCGGTGAACACTGATGAATTTGAAGAACTGCGTGACTGCATGGACAAGCTTCAGCTGAATGATGCTTCCCTCACTTTTGAACTTGAAACATCGCAGGCCCTTGGTTTTGGTTTCCGTTGCGGATTCCTGGGACTGCTTCATATGGAGATCATCCAGGAAAGGCTGGAGCGTGAATTTAACCAGACCGTAATTACTACGGTTCCCAACGTTAGTTTCATTGCTTATACCACAAAGGGTGAGAAAGTGATCGTAAACAATCCAACACAAATGCCCGACCCGGTAAAGATCGACAGGATTGAAGAACCCTATATCAAAGCACAGATCATTACAAAACCTGAATACATCGGTAATATCATGACCCTTTGTCTCGGCAAGCGCGGAATACTGATCAACCAGAGTTATCTGACACCAACAAGGGTTGAGTTGGGTTTTGAAATGCCATTGACTGAGATCGTATTTGATTTCTATGATAAGTTGAAATCACAAACCAGGGGTTATGCGTCCTTTGACTATCATCCCATTGGTTACAGGGATGCTGATATTGTGAAGATGGATATTCTTTTGAATGGTGACAAGGTAGATGCGCTGAGTGCCCTGATACATAGAAGTAAGGGACAGGAATTTGGACGTAAGCTTTGTGAAAAATTAAAAGAGCTGGTACCACGCCAGCAATTTCAGATAGCCATACAGGCTGCAATAGGTGCAAAGATCCTGGCCAGGGAAACTATTTCCGCCATGCGAAAAGATGTTACAGCCAAATGTTATGGTGGTGATATCAGCCGTAAAAGAAAACTTCTGGAAAAACAAAAGGAAGGAAAGAAACGCATGCGTCAGATAGGAAATGTGGAAGTGCCCCAGGAAGCCTTTCTCGCAGTATTGAAGCTGGATGATTAAATTGTTGGTTAGTTGCCTGATCAGCTTACCACTCAGCTGATCAAGCCTGCCCACAAAGGATAAATACCCGACGGAGAAAAACGTTTTATGTTCTCGAATGCCCGGGCACCCATCTCTTTCCTGCGTTCTTCGTTATCCATTAATTCAATAATAGCATTTGAGATCGCTTCAGTGTTTTCTGTTTCTATCAGTATACCATCAACCTGATTGTTTATAATAAAGGATGGTCCGGTAGCACAGTCAAAGGATATGCAGGGAAGGCCATAAGACATGGCTTCGAGCAATACCATGGGAAAACATTCAGATCTTGACAGCATTATATAAATTGATGAAGCTTCGTAGGCCTCTTCAAGTTGTGGAGTAACAGGTTCGAGTATCCTGACCTGTTTGTCCAGTCCTTTAAGGTTTAGGCTTCTTTGTAAGCTTTCTTTCTCTACACCAGAACCAATTATATGCCATTGCCAGTCCTTGTTATTTTCAAATATTTTTTCTGCTATGCCGGGAATGAGGTCAGTTCCTTTTCTTTCAATCAGCCACCCAACCGTGAGGAGTATTTTTTTGTTAAGTAATGCCTGATGCCCGGGAGCAATAAAATTAGGGATGACCTTAGTTCTGCATCCCATTTTCTTAAAGAGCCCGGCCTCCGTTTCATTTAAACATATTACGGCAGTTAAAGAAGGATATATCTTTTTAAATAAATAATTCCAGAAACCGCTTTTCTTCAACCAGTGGAAATGGTGATGCTCCCATGCAAATATCTTTTTGTTACTCATGCCAGCCGCCAGCCATGCTGCTATACTAAAAATATAATCAGTGGAGATGATCGTTTTTGCCTCTGACTCCAACAATATTTTTCTCAACTTTCTGATATGGGTCCTGAATGCCAGCTTCCTGGTGAGGGGATTTCCTTTGGATGTCAATCCAAAATGCAGGGCATACTGGCGAATTTTTATATGCTCGTTTACCTCATAAAATGATTCAATGGTTTCATCAAGAATTATAATGGAAACGGAATGTCCATTTAGCTGTAACAAATTGGCCGTATTGATGATAGCCCTTTCCGTTCCCCCGGGAAGGTCGATCCTTGAACATAAAAAAACAACTGAATTTGCATTTTCCATGATGAATAGTATGTTTCAGTTATTGTTTGATCTCTTTCATAAAACCGGCAATGCGCACTGACCATTTTTCCGCATTGTAATTTTCCTGAACAAGTTCTCTTCCGGCGGTTCCCATGGAAAGCCGCAACTTCTCATCATTAAATAAAGATTCAAAAGCTTCCAGCCATTCCTTTTCATGATTAGCAGACAATCCTGTACCCGGTTCAAGTAATTTATTATTGACCCCGACCGGACTGGCTACAACAGCCTTACCACAGGCCATATACTGTATCAGCTTAAATCCGCATTTCCCCCGTGTCCATTCATCATCAGTAAGTGGCATAATGCCTATTGAAAACTTATTGATCATTTCATTCTCCGTTTCCGGATTCCATTTGGAAAACACAACCTTATTGCTGAATTTTATTTCAGCCGGCATTTCAGATGATATGATCATAAACCTTGCATTTTCATGCCTTTCTAAAAAAGTTCTGATGGGAGCTTCTATAACTGAAAGATATTTGAAATTGGAAGGAGAACCGATCCATCCAATAGTAAACTGATCCTGTTTTTCTTTAATCGGGTAAAATATATTAGTATCGACAGTTGTTGGTATCCGTACCAGCTTTTGATTATATCGCCCTGCCCAATCTGCCAGGTAATCATTCCCAACAAAAATCATATCCGCCTTTGCCAATGCTTTGCCGGTTCTTTCTTTTCCTTCCGTTAACCAGATGGCATCATCCAAATCAAATATCACTGGCCGCGTTATAACCCTGTCAGCTTGTAACAGATAAGGCAACAACATGCGGCTTTGCCAGATCAGGTCATAATTATATTGCTGTACAATTAACGGTAACCGGTTGATATCCTGCAACACATTCCAGATTCTCCATTGGTTAATGCCGGTGAGTTTTTTTACCATATGAGCCCAGGGGGCAGGGGATGAATCTTTTGAAGGATAGTGATACCTCGTTCTGAGCTGAATATCCTGTTTCAGCAACAAAGGAGCATACTGGCTTATTCTAAACCTGGAAGACGGGTCCAGAGGAGAAGCTATTAATCCGAGTACATTAATCATTATGCTTCATTTATAATTGAATCTCCGCTTACCTGTTCATAAATATTCCTGCGTGCAGCCAATAGTTTTTGATCACCAAATTTTTCCATATAAAATCGATGAGCATTCAAACTTGCCTCAGCTAAAATAGAGGGATCATTTTGTATGCTGTGTATCAGTCCTTCAAATTCCTTTGAATTCTCAAATTGTAAAACATTTCTTTCCTGCCGGTCACTGTATTGCAATCCTTCGCATGCAAATGGCGTGGAAAGCACAGGTATGTAATTGGCATAGGCATGCAGGATCTTTGTGCGGATTCCACTTCCGGATAGAACAGGTGAAACCATCATACTATTCTCAAAAAACAGATGCAGGTCATCAACCTCACCTTCAAATATTATTTTCTGGTGATGATATTTTTTCTTGAACTGACCGGACCAGTTTCCTATAATATGAATTGGAAATGGTATCTGGTCTGCATTTGGCAGATAGATAACATCCAGAAACCAGGTAAGCCCTTCAAGATTTGGCCAGAACAATTCTTTGCCTATGAAAATTATTTTATCAAAGCAAGGAGAAGGCCCTGTTTTGATCCTAAGTTCTTCCGGCAGGCCAAACGGACAGACATATACAGGTACATTCAAATGGTTCAGATAGGTTTTATCTTCTTCAGTAAATACAACAACGGCATTGAGATGATTCATCAGTGAAAATTCATCCTTTCTCATCTTTTCTGTTATCTGCATTTTATATCGGGCATGTTTACCGCTTATTTTCAACAGATCGAGCCTTTTGGTCCTTATTTCATGGCAGATGTAGATTGTCTTTGTATGTGATGGGAGATAAGGCAGGATTGAAAGTCCTTCAATAAATTCAAGTTGAACCAGATCATATGCATGTTCCATAACATGATCAGATACAAATTGTATCCATGCAGTATCGGGTTGTAAACAGTTACTGGCATCATTGAGTTCGTCTATAGCGCGTCTTGATGCGGCAGGTTGCTGAAAAAAGAGTTGCCGGATTCTTTTTACTGCCTGAATGAATTGGTCAGCCAGGTTTGGTTTCTTTTCAGTTTTATCTTTTTCAAAAAAATAAATTTTTACCCCGGGTAATTTACGAGAAAGATTTTCGAGGTTAGTTCTGACCTTTGAAGCTGGTGCATAAGTACATAAACTAATATCATATTCCAGATGAAAATGTTGCAAAAAATAATATTGTGCTATGGCACCTCCATGATCCAGGGGATAAGGAAACTCCTGGGATATGATCAAGATCTTTAAACGTTCGCTTCCGGCCATAAATTATTTCATTTTGAAACCATATATCATCCCTCTGTCTGAACGTTCTGAAGGTCTGTTCAAAATATAATATCCGTTTCGCAGTAACACTGAATTCAGCATTTCCTGTCCCTGCATATGCCACTCAATGATAAAAGCCGAAACTCTTTGTATTAATGAAGTAGCATCCAGCCTTTCCATGATCTCATACTCGGCACCTTCACAATCTATTTTAACCACCAATGTTCCCTTATACGCATCATATATTTCTTTAAAAACAGCTGCAACATCTTTTACCCTCCAGTTAACGGGCGATGAATCTTTTGCATTCTTTACATGAGGATTTTCACATATTCCCACACTGCCTTTAAATTCTTCAGAATAAAGGGAAGTTACCTCCCGGCCCGGAAAGCCCAATCCTGTATTAAATATGCTGATCTTGTTTGAGTGGGGATTCAATGCGTAATTAACCATTGCTTTATCAATGGTATTTGCAAATGGTTCAAATGAAAATACCTTTTCACAGTTATTTCCGGAAGCAAAATGCAGTGAAGCCATTCCTACATTCATCCCAATATCAATAACAGCATAGTTGCCTGCCAGGTCAATATCATAAACACTTTCAACAAATACCTCGTTCAGAATAAATAACTCTTCCCATGAATTAACCTGAAACAGATTTCCTTTTATTTGAATCTGAAGGTGATCGCCTGCTCTGGAAAAATGGGCGCCATGTTTTTTCAATGCTTCCAGAAAATCAATTCCGTGATCCAGGAAAGTTATTTTTTCCATGGAAAAACCAAGCAGATCACTGACCTTGTTTTTCCGGATAGAAATATGTTTAAACAATCCTGCCATATCACCTCAATGTTTTATACTATGCTGATTGAACTTTTTGGATAGGTCAGAGACCGGATATCCTGCAGGTTTTCTGTACCTGAACCAATTGCATACGGGTTTTTTGAACTAACATAACACAATGGATAATTCTCAATCCATGCAATGATATTTTGTTCATACACTTCTTCATAAACAAATATGGTTATAAAATAATTTCCAGGAGCAAGATTGGGCGATGAAACAAAATACTTTATCCTGATTTCCTTACCCGGTTCAGTTTTGATGGCGCCGGAGGAATGCCTGGCCCTGGAATGAATAACCATTTCGCCTCTTTCATTATATACTGCAAAATCAAAAAACAGATGTGTTGCCGGTAGTTGACCTACGGAGAAAAACAGCCGTACATCCAGTTCACTTGATGCATCCAGATCCTGCAGAGAATTGAAATTATCGATCCCTTTAAAAATAAATTCCGGATGAGAGATCTTAACCTGGCCCTGCGCTCCGTTTCCGGTGGAATCAGAATATAATTTTATGGTCTCAGGAATATTTCCACTAAAAACAATGCTTCCTTTATCAAGAAATACACCCTTATTACAGATGGAAGAAATATAATTCATGTTGTGGCTGACAAACAGAATCGTTCTACCGTCAGCACGGCTAACTTCTTCCATTTTTCCAATGCATTTTTTTTGAAATTCCATATCGCCAACTGCAAGTACTTCATCAATTAAAAGCACCTCAGGCTCGAGGTGTGCGGCAACAGAAAATGCAAGACGCAATTGCATGCCGCTGCTATAATGCTTCAAAGGCGTATCGATAAATTTTTCAATGCCGCTGAAATCAATGATAGCATCCAGCTTATTATTTATTTCTGATCTCTTTAAACCGAGGATGGATCCATTAAAATAAATATTTTCCCTGCCGGTTAGCTCAGGATGAAATCCTGTACCCACTTCAAGCAGGCTGGCCACTCTTCCATTTATTGTAATACTTCCCTTAGTAGGTGGAGTGATACGGCTGATAATCTTGAGAAGCGTGCTTTTTCCTGCCCCGTTCCGGCCAATGATGCCAACTCTTTCTCCCTTTGCCACCTGCAGGTTGATATGATCAAGTGCCCAGAATTCCTGTTTTTCCTTTTTCTTCCTGAATAGCCCCGTTGCCGTCCTATATAGTTCATCTCTCAGTGAAAGGTAGGATGTTCCGGTATTGATCCGGTATTGCTTACCCAGGTCTTGTATGTCTATCATCATTGACATCAGGCTATATCTGCAAAAAATTTTTCAGTTTTCCTGAAATACCATACACCAATAATGGCAATGGTTACTGCCGTTAATGTTCCGGTAAATACAGCCTGAAAATTCACTTCCGCGCCTAAACCCCCGCGGAACAATTCAATCACTGCATTCATGGGATTAAATGAAATGATCCATTGCAGCCAATCGTTCTGCACATTGGAAAATGAATAGATCACCTGGCTCATGAAAAAACCAATTTGTAAAACAAACGGTAAGGCATACCTGAAATCGCGGTACTTGACGTTAAGTGCACCCAGCAAACTTCCTAATCCAAAAGAAGCAATCAAACAAATCAGAATGGCAAGCGGAAAGAATACCAGGGCTAAAATATCAGGTGGCTGGTGATAATACAAGCATAATAAAAGAAACACCACAAAAGCAATAACAAAATCAAAGACCGCGGTAAACAGGTTGGACACCGGGATCAGCAATCTTGGAAAATAAATTTTTTTGATGATACTGGCATTTACGATCATGCTGTCGGCAGCATGCGATACTGATTGATGAAACAGGTTCCACATGATCAGTCCCGAAAGAACAAAAACCGGATAGGGTATGTTGGAATCAGTGGAAGCTAATGAGGTATGGGAGAAGATGAGGGTGAATAACAACATAAGCGCCAGTGGCTGTAACAAAGCCCATAATATGCCCAGCGCAGTTTGTTTGTATTTGACCTTGATATCCCTCCAGGTAAAGAAATAAAGCAATTCCCTGTATTGCCATAACTCGCCAACATCAAGCGTGAAACTGGAAGGGGGTTTAATGATGGTTCTGTGCTTTTCCAAATATTTACCTGTTCAGGTAAAGATAGGGAAGAGGAGCTTAGAGAAAAAGGAAGCTAATTACCGGAGATTGTCTTTTTTGGATTTATTTTTTTCTGATTTCTGGTTAAGTTTTTCCATATTGGTATTCCCCTTATCATCTTTGATAGGCTCTGGTACAGGGAATTGCCCGTTTTCCAGCACCTGGTTGAACACTTTGTCTATGTGCACCCATTTTCCATTTTCCCATTTGAATCCTTCATAGCTGCCATCGGGAACAAAGGTCCATGGCAATTCAGGTTCATCAGATTCTGAAATCAGATGATCAACCAGGATCATCCCGAGTTCGGGCTCATAATTCACAAGCGTAGAAGCTTCTTTCTTGTATTCAATGCTGAACCTATCCTGTGCTGGCTTTTTCACACTGTCCATTTCATATGTAAAATATTTGCCGCCAAAAACCGGCAAATTGCGGGAATCAAATGTCAGCACCTCAATCCATTTTTTATTACTTCTCACACTATTAGCGTCAAAGCCAAACAGGGTGTAATAATTTTTTCCGTTATGTTTGGTGAGGATCATGTTATAATAAACGGCTCCTACCCAGTTATCCTTGGTTCTTACCGAGTCCATTGGATAATCGGTAAATTCTGAAGCATCATAGAGTGGAACCAGCTTCAGGGAGCCACTGGGCGTTTTGTATTGAATGGCACCGCGCTGTCTGCAATAGTAATCATCAAAGGATATCTGCCAGGTAATGATCCTGAAACTACTGTCAGGGGCATAAAGCTTACCAATTCCCCTTACAGAATCGAATGGATAATAAAATGAATTTTTAACCTGTAAACTTCTTACCAGGGTTTTTATGAACTGGCTGTCGCTGCGCATTCTGCCGGCAGTAAAGCTGTCCACTATCACATTCTTTACATAAGCTTTCAAACTGTCTTCTTTCTGACGCAGGGTTTTAAGATCAGGCGCTGTTATGCGCTGTGCATCTGCAGAAATGGCAACTATTGATAGAAAGAAAAAGAAAAGTAATGGATTTTTCACGTTGGACAGGCGATTTAGTGCATGCTAAGAACGTCTAAAAAAATGAAAAATTATCTTAAGAATGCACCAATTAAAGGATTAAGATGTTAACGTATTGTGGTCTTTATCCATTAAGCTGGAAAAACAGGAATTTATTCCCTGAAAGAGTTGCTGCCATCGCTGACATTTTTAAATTTTTTTGTTTATTCAGGGAGTTCCAGTTTTAAGGCAAAATCAGAAAGAGAGGCATAAATGGCATCAATATCAGGATGAGGGTATTCCTGGTCCGGATTGGTAGAGGTAATAAACACGGTGAACATTCCGGCATATCTTCCAAACTTCATATCACCTGGTTTGTTACCAACCATGATGGATCTTGACAGGTCGATATCTTTGATTTCCCTGACCGCTTTAAAAGCCATACCAGGGTTTGGTTTTCTGAAAAAGGAAGTATCCTCTTTTTCAGTGCAGTAATAAATCCTGTCAATCCTTCCACCAACGATTTCCACTTCTCTTTGCATTTCAAGGTGAATGCTTTGAAGGTCAGCTTCTGTCATAAGGCCCCTGCCAACTCCACGTTGGTTGCTGACAATGATAATCCGTCCAAAACGGTCAGTAAGCTTTTTAAATGTCTCCAGCACACCTTTACTGAAAATAAATTCTTTCCAGTGCCTTACATAGTTTCCTACTGCTTCATTATTGATCACACCATCGCGGTCCAGGAAAAGGGTCCACGATCTGTCAATTTCAGAAAGATCAAGAGCCGGCCTTTGAAGGTCGGACCGGGCCTTATCATAATCTTCCGGAACACCAATATCTATAAAATAATCCTGATGAATGCTTCCATAAAACCTGCCGGCGCCGGCCTGTTTTTCTAGATAATCCGTTTCAAAAGAAAATTTTTGCGGGAAGTTACTGTCAAGAAATTCTTCTTTATTTAAAAGATAAATGCCTCCATTGATCAACGCTTCCGGATATAATTTTTTCTCAGTGAATCTTACTACCTGTCCCATTTTATTCAAAACCACAGCGCCATATCTTTCAACATGCTTCATTGGTTTAAGCGCCAGCGTACATGCTGCTGAATGTGTCTGGTGCACCTCCATCATAGCCCAAACATCTGCTTTGAATAAAGTATCTCCATTTACGATCAGCACATTTTCTGAATGAACTTTTTGTAAAGCCAGCTGAATGGCACCACCGGTACCTAATGGTTCATCTTCAACAACAGTTGTGTATTCCAGTGTTGGGTATTCCAATTTCAGATAATCTTCTATGATCGCTGATCTATATCCCAGCGAAAAAACAAAGCGCTGAATGCCCTGCATCCTCATTTGATCTATCACATAGGAAATAAATGGCCTGCCGGCTACCGGCGCCATACATTTAGGAAGTTCAGGCACTTTGTTGCGTAAACGGGTACCAAGACCTCCGGCCAGAATGATACAGTCTGTTGCGGCAAAACTTCCCATGTAAGATTTTATTCTGATTAAAAATAGGAGAACTGAAATATATTGGTCAGGTTATGCCATGGATGCAGGGAATATCCTTTCTTCCACTAACTGGCAAACAATATGACCGATCATAATATGGCTTTCCTGTATGCGTGGTGTATCTGTTGAAGGTACATTGATCAGATGATCACTCACCGTTTTCATGGCACCGCCTGAAAAGCCGGTAAAGCCAACAGTAATGATCTCCTTTTCACGGGCTGTTTCAAAAGCCCTTACAATGTTGGCGGAATTGCCGGAGGTGGAAAGACCTATCAGCACATCACCTGAATTTCCAATTCCTTCAATGAGCCTGGCATAGATCACATCGTAACTGTAATCATTAGCAACGGCTGTGAGGTAGGAAGAATTGCAGTGCAGTGCTTCGGCCGGTAACGCTTTTCTGTCGGTATAAAACCTGCCTGAGAATTCCGCTGCCAGGTGCTGGGCGTCTGCAGCGCTGCCACCATTCCCGCAGAAATAGATCCTGCCTTTGTTTTCGAGTGAGTAAACAATAACATCAACCACTTTGATGATGCCGGAAAGCATCTCCTCATTATCCAATATTTGCTGCTTCACATGGATTGAAGCCTGTATGATCTCTTTAATTTTATCCATCGTATGTAATCTACATTGTTTAATGATTGACGGGAATGAAATGAAATGAAACAGTCATTACAACCCCGTTCGTTCGTTCTTTTTATATTGTCCACGTTTTCAAACCATGCTCAACAAACTGGTAATTCTTATGGTACCCTCCAAATTTTTCAAGATCCCTGATAACCTTGTACTTGGTAGTTCCGGGACAATAGAATATCATAAAACCACCACCTCCTGCACCCGAGATCTTTCCACCTGTTGCACCGGCAGACCTTGCTGTTTCATAGATCTCTTCCATCAATGTATTAGAAATACCTTCAGCCATTTTTCTTTTTTGCCGGTAACCAAAATCAAGGATCTCTCCAAATTCATGAAGCCTTCCTTTGAGTAAGGCTTCTTTCATCATCTGTGATTGTTGTTTCAACTGGTGCATGGCCTCTATTGATTGTTCCTGTTTGGAAACCACGTTCTTTGACTGTTGTTCAATGATCCTCGCCGATTCCCTGCTTGTGGAAGTATAGTATAATACAAGATTGTTCTCAAGTTCAAATAAATAATCTTCCTTAATGCGGAGGGGGTTCACAATTACCTTGTCTCCTTCATAAAATTCCATGAAATTAACACCCCCGAAGGTGGCCGCATACTGATCCTGTTTACCACCAGCAAGTTTCAGGTATTGCCTCTCCACTTCATATGCATAGTGTGCAATGTCGTATTCACCTAATGGTAACCTCAGCATTTCGCTGAATGCTCCGATTATGGCCACCACAAGTGTTGAAGATGTTCCGAGACCTGAACCTGCAGGCGCATCTACAAATGTTGACAACCGGAACCCTGAATTGATCTTACCATAATCCCTTACAATGCAATTGTAAACACCCTTCAGTAATTTCAGATGTCCTTCCAATGGAAGTTCGGTCAGGAGGTCAAATTCTTCCGATTCCCTTCTGTCGTTGGTTTCCAATACAATTTTATTTTCTTCCAGCGGTTCTATGGTGGCATGGGCATAAAGAGAAATGGTAGCATTTAAAATAGCACCTCCGTACAGGTCACTATAGGGGCTCACGTCTGTGCCACCGCCTGCCAGTCCAATTCTTAAAGGTGCTTTGCTTCTATAGTTCATGTAGTAGTTTTCTAACGTCAGTCGTCAATCGTCAGTAGTCAATCGTGAGTCCTGAGTCCTGAGTCCTGAGTCGCAAAATTGCTGATGGTTTATAAATATATTGATCTTAGATTTATTGACGACTCACGATTCACGACTCACGTTCCAGTATCGCCCGGGTAAGCTTATCCCACGTATATTTTTGTTTTTCGTTGCGAAGATGAGGAATAAAGTAATCTGCGCCTAATTGATAGAACCTGAGGATGCAACCGGCAATGGCGGCTGGTTCGGGGTCACAAACAAGACCTGACTTTTCGTTGGGAACCAGCGCAGGCAACCCGCCAACATTGGTTACGATCATGGGCTTATCAAAATGATAGGCCAGCGGTGTTACGCCGCTTTGAGTAGCGCTCTTATAGGGTTGAATTACACAATCGCCCGCACATAAATAATATTTTACTTCGCTGTCCGGAATAAAACTGGTTCTTAATATTACGTTGTCCCGGATATTTAATTCATTTATGAGATCATGATATGGTTTATCATCTTCATAAAACTCCCCTGCAATTAAAAGTTTTACATTCAGATCCCGTATCCTTTGATCCGCCATGGCCTTCAGCAAAAGATCGAGTCCTTTATATTGCCGGATAAAACCAAAGAATAATATGATTTTGTCCTGCTGATCAAAACCAAGTCTGGTTCTTGCTTCAGTTTTCGAAACAGGAATCCCAAAATTATCATACAAAGGATGCTGAACCAGTTGAGCTGGTTTATTTGTAAAATTCCTGAGGTCTTCCAGCACTTTTTTGCTCATGGTAATAAATGCATCACAGCTTTTTAAAAAATACCGGGTAAATGCAGTATCTCCAGGACGTTTCTCATGAGGAATGATATTATCTGCAATACAGATGATGCGGGTATTTTTATTCTTTCGAACCTGTCTTAATATGGTACCTAATGCGGGACCCATAAATGGAAGCCAGTACCGTACCACTATCACATCGGGCTTCCAGCTTTTGATCTTCCTTCCTGTCCGTATCCAGTTAATCGGATTTACAGAATTGATCAGTGTATGAATGGTAATGTTCCCAGGTGCGGGATCGGATGAATATTGCGTGGTTCCGGGAAAAAGAAAACCAGGGTACTGAAGTGAAAAAGAAACAATGGAACAGTCGTGGCCTTCATCATTGAATTGTTTGCACAGCCGCTGGTTAAATGTTGCCAGTCCACCCCGTAATGGATGTGCAGGTCCTATGATCACCACCTTCATTACAATCCTATTTTATCTTCTATTAAATAAGAATTCCTGCCGGGTGCATTTCTTGAAACCAGTTCAGAAATAAAACCGGCCAGAAATAATTGCATGCCTATGATAAGTGAGGTGAGGGCCAGGTAAAATCCCGGACGGTTGGTAAGGGCGAAATTATGCGGATCAAGGATCTTGGCAATAATGAGATATAATGTAATGCCCAGGCCAATAGTAAAAAACAGTGTTCCCCATAATCCAAAGAAATGCATCGGCCTTTTTGAGAACTTACCAACGAAGGTGATGGACATGAGGTCAAGAAAACCATTCACAAACCTTTCCCAGCCAAATTTTGTTACTCCATACTTGCGGGCTCTGTGCTCTACCACTTTTTCTCCTATTCTTCTAAATCCGGCCCATTTGGCCAGAACAGGAATATAACGGTGCATCTCACCGTATACTTCAATGCTCTTTACTACTTTTCTCCTGTACGATTTCAATCCGCAATTAAAATCGTGCAATTGTATTTTTGAAATCTTGCGGGTTACTGCATTGAAGAATTTAGAAGGAATATTTTTGGTGAAAGTATTATCATACCGCTTTTTCTTCCATCCGCTTACCATATCGAAGCCGCCTTCAACTATCATTTGCCTCAGTCCCGGTATTTCATCCGGGCTATCCTGAAGATCAGCATCCATGGTAATAACCACATCGCCTTTTGTGGCTTTGAACCCTTCATTAAGCGCTGCAGACTTTCCATAATTTCTTTGGAACCTTATGCCTTTTATATGGGGGTTGGTACTGCTCAATTGCTCTATTACTTCCCAGGAACGGTCGGTACTTCCATCATCTACCAGTATCACCTCATAGTCATATCCATGTTCATTACATACACGTTTGATCCATTCCGTCAGTTCCGGCAATGATTCTTCTTCGTCTTTGAGTGGAATAACAATTGAAAGGTCCATGTTATGAATCTAAATGGTCTAATTGGTTCATCTGATCTTTAGGAACCTTTTTGGTTACAGCCGCACCAATGAGAGATCCAATACAACCAATGATAAGAAAGCCAAGCATGGTAGCCCCACCCATAAATACCCAAAAATATTTTTCCATCAATTCTACTCCCTTGTCTATATCACTATCATTCATATTATTCTGCTTTTCCATTTCAATTCTGGCTGCTTCCAAAGCTTTTTCTTTCATTTCAGGATAAATCAGTGACAGCACTACTATGAAGACTAAAAAGACCAGGGTCATCATGGCTGTGGCCTTGAATCCATATGAAAATAAGTCGCCAAATTTCACATAATGGTTTTGCGACTTTCCATATAAATTGATAAATAGTACCAATCCAGCTATGATGATTAAGTATGATAACCATCCCCCTCCGGGTCTTGATGTGCTATCACCCATTAATGAAAATACTGTTGATATTACAATTAATGCTCCGGCAATTATCAGGCCTGCAACGATTGTACTGATTGGTTTTCTATTTTCCATTTTTTGATATTATATGTTCAAAAATAACAGGTCTTTATTAATTATTCCTATTGGCTTCCCTTTAAGTGTTTTTCCAATGAATGCTGAATTCCCCGACCGCGAATTTAATTTGCCCACCTTCCATTCCATTTCAGGATGAAATAAGGTGAGTGAGGCAATAGAATCTTTATTAATATGCACAGGAGTTCTGTTGAAAACTGCCCGTGGCTGGTTACTGAATAATGAAATAAGTTTTTCCAGGTTCAATTCCGGCACACAGGTTCTTACAATTGAAAATGCCGTTTCCAGTCCTGTCATGCCATAATGGGCGTATTCAAATTCAACTATTTTATGGTCTGTATCATGTGGCAGGTGGTGCGTGGCGATACAATCTATGCTGCCATTGATCAGGCCTTTTTTCAGGGCTTCAACGTCGGTGCGTGTTCTTAACGGCGGATTTAATTTCAGATTGGTATCATAATCTTTCAGGTCCTCGTCGGTAAAACAAAGATGGTATGGTGTAACAGAACAGCTCACTTTTACTCCGTCAGCTTTTGCTTTTTCTATCAATAGCAGTGAACCTGCGGTGGTAATTGCTGTAAAGTGGATCCTGGAAGCGGTATACCTGGCCAGTTCAATATCCCTGGATACCATCAGCTCTTCTGATATCACCGGTTTTCCCGGTAAACCAAGCCTGGTTGAAACAATGCCTTCATGCATCAATCCTGTTCCGCTTATGGATTTGTCGTCCGGCAGCTGAATGATGGTCTGGTCAATGGCTTTGATATATTGAAGTGCTTTTAAAAGCAATCCGGGCGACTGCACCGGATTGGTTCCGTCACTAAAAGCCACGGCACCACTTTGTTGCATATCATACATTTCTGCAAGCTCTTTTCCTTCTGTATTTTTAGAAATGGCTCCAATAGGCAGAATATTAACCGCAAAACGCCTGCTGCTTTGAACAATGTATTCGATACCCGATTTGTTATGTAATACGGGGTTGGTGTTGGGCAGTACCATTACATCAGTATAACCTCCTGCAGCCGCAGCCCGGGCCCCTGATTCAAGAGTTTCCCTGTATTCAAAACCCGGATCGCAGAAATGAGCAAATACATCGAACCAGCCGGGGGAAACACAAAGACCATCAAGGGAAATTTCCTTGTCCGCAGACCTGTTGATTACTCCAATTTCGGTAATGAATCCATTCTGAATGAAAATATCGGCTTGTTGCTGATGAAAAGGCGAGGAGGGATCAATTATGTTGACTTGCCTTAATAGAATTTCCATTAAGGAGCGAAGATAAAGGAAAGCCCGGAAAAGCGATCAGCCCAGGCCATCGGCGGTTGCCCAGAATCAAAACCCGGAAAATACTTATCATTGCTATCCGCCAACCGCACATACATGATCAAAGGACAAAAAGTTGTTGTTGTACTTCCTGCTTATAATGCCGCCAAAACACTGAGGCAAACCTATAATGAAATTGACAGGAGTATTGTTGATGAAGTGATACTGGTAGATGATTTCAGCAGCGATAACACCTTTGAAATTGCAAATGAGATCGGTATCAAACAAATAATCAGGCATGAAAAAAACAAAGGTTATGGTGGAAACCAGAAAACCTGTTACAGAAAAGCATTGGAGGCGGATGGGGATATCATCATAATGCTGCATCCCGATTACCAGTATACCCCAGCATTAATTGAACCCATGGCCTCTCTTATCGCCAACAGGGTTTACCCGGTAGTGCTGGGATCCAGGATTTTAGGCAAGGGAGCACTCAGGGGAGGAATGCCATTGTATAAATATTTTTTCAACCGCGTGCTTACCGGTTTTCAGAACCTGCTGATGGGACAAAAATTATCAGAATACCATACCGGGTACAGAGCATTTCATAAAGATGTTCTGCTGGCCGTAAATTTCGAAAACAATTCAGATGATTTTGTGTTTGACAATGAACTTCTGGCCCAGATCTTTTTTAAAGGATATGAAGTTGCAGAGATTACCTGCCCTACCAAATATTTTAAAGAGGCATCATCCATTAACCTTGAAAGGAGCATTCAATATGGTGCAGGTGTAATAAGAGTAAGTTTCCAATACGCCCTGCAAAAAATTGGATTTGGAAACTTCAGGATCTTCAGGGGTTGAGTATCACTTCCTTTTTTTCTTCCCATTGATCAAGGCTTCCTGAAATATATTTCAGCAGATTACTGTTTGCCAGGTACAAAAGCATTAAGGGGAATAATTTGAAAAAACCACGTTTTGTTGAATGCTCTATATCAAGCAGGGGTAAAACAAAACCCAGCAAAGGATATCCGAGATAGATCACCAGGATGGCATATAACCAGTTGCGCGCATTCCTGTTCATTTTTTCATTGAATACAAGGTCAAGTACCAGCAGCAATAAAAAAATAAATATAAAATAACCATAATAAAGAATGCCCTGACTGCTAAAGATCAAAGCAAAGTTCATTTCAACAAATCGTTCTAACAATGGCAGGGGATTCAACAGGTTATCATTTATAAGCTGACTCACCTCATAGGATCCGGGTAAATATAATTTCAGGTATACCACCACCGGTATCAGATAAAAAATAAAGGATGGCAGAAGAAAACGCAAACAGGAACGGGCAAGGCTGGTAAAACTATCCCAGCGTTTTATATGATACCACATGATGGAAAACGAAAGTAAACATCCGAAAACAAGTGTTTCTGACCTTATCCAGGTGGCAATTCCCATTAATAATCCGGACAATAGTATATTGTTCTTTTCACCATTTCTAAAAAACTCAAATAGAAACCAGCACGATAAGAAAAAATAAACGGCATTTGGATAATCAAATAATGCCATGAATGTATAGGCATACATTTCCGGTATCGCCAGAAAAAAAATGAGAAGTATGCCTGTAATAAACCGGTGAATATGGAGACTGAGTGAATGATAAAGGAATACAAAAAAACAAATGACCAGGATACCCAGCCAGACCTGGCCAAATTTAAATCCTGCATACTTATAGATCACCTGCAGGCTGGTTATATATGGAGATTTGAACTGATTATTGGTGGTTGAAAGATCTACAGTAAAAACTGAATTGATCATGGTTTTTTCCTTTACTGTATATTCTGCTATGACCTCCGGCCCCGAGGTAAGGTCGCGCGGCGTTGGCGGCAGGTAAAAGCTACGCCATAAGCTTACAAGGAGGATAAATGAAATCAATCCAAGGGCAGGCCATTCATACAGTCTGATCTTTATTCTCTTTATGCTCCACAGGCCGGGAATTTCCTTCCATCGGTTTTTAGCCAGGGTAAGCAAAATGGCTATAATAAAAATGACCAGGAAAATATTAAAGAAGGTGAGTGGTATAAAAAACAATTGCAGTATAAATGGAACGAGAGAAAATATGAACATCCCCATTAAAATTGATAGGGAGATCATCATTTGTTTTTTTAACATGATGCCTAAAATTCTTAAGCATCCATAACCAATGAAGAACTGAACAATGGTTAACGCCAATATGATGAGCACCTCCTTCAAAATGTTGTATTGTATTTACTGAAGTACAGGATGGAATCTTCCAGCGCTTTTGAATGCTGAACAGGTAGAAGGATGATTCCGCCATTACGGTGACTTACAAGCCAGGTAGCATTTTTTGCCTGGTTACTTTTAATCCAGGTGGTTTTTATGCCGGTGAAATAATAGAAAACCGCAGGTTCCGGTACAGGATAATGAATGCCATTTTCCTTAAAATAACTGGCAGGGGGAATCAGAACCAACGCATTTTTTTCATTGGTTTTGGATCTCAATGAATCTGCTATTTTTTTTGAAAGTATAAACTCATTTCCAAACCTTCTTTGCAAACGCGTTTCTTCATTCATTTGCAAACGCTGAAACCTGAAATTATTTCCATAGCCAACCACACGGCGGAGCCATCGTTGATTGACGGGTAGGAAAAAAAATCCTGTGATCACCACAAGGCCCAACAACATAAGCAGGATCTGTTTTTTCATATTCTGAGTTAAAGATAATCCAGTGATGAAAAATCAAAGCAGTTTAAAAGGAAAGGCCAACTAAATCAGGATCCCATATCCTTCAACCCATTTGCTCTACTATGATTGCAAATTGATCATTTGTCCATTAACTGTCACGGATCTGCAATATTTCCGCATTGCGGAGTAATGATTCCTCATATCGAAAACAAAGTTTCCGCATCAGTTTCACTTTTGCGCCTCAATTAACCATACATGAAAAGATTTTTCGGAATATTAATCTCTTTTTTTCTTATTAATGGCATGAATGCCCAAACTTTAAAAGGCCATATTAAAGATGTTTCAGGCCTTGCAATAGCAGGGGCAACAGTGACCGTAAAAAATACCTTCATCACCACTACCTCCGATGATCAGGGATTTTTTTTACTTACGGCCGCAACGCCGGGAGAATACATGCTGTTGGTAAGTTCAGTAGGTTTTGAATCAATTGAGTTGCCGGTTAAGTTTGATAACAACAATACTGAAGATCTAAAGATTGTTTTAAATAAATCAATTTCCCATCTCAAGGACGTTACAATTACCGCCAGCCGGAAGCCAGAGGTAGTAGACAGAACCCCGGCTGCCGTTCAGGTGATCAATGCCAGGGAGATCCAGGCTCAATCTGCTATTTCAACCAACCTGCCTAATATTTTAGGACAGTCTGTACCCTCATTAGGACTTAGTTCCAATACCACATCCAATACCGGGCAAACACTGCGTGGAAGAACTCCATTGGTACTCATTGACGGGATACCACAATCCACTCCATTAAGAAATGGTGCCAGGGATATGCGCACTATCGATCCTTCGGTGCTGGAAAGAGTGGAAATAATAAAAGGAGCTACTGCTATTTATGGAAATGGAGCAGATGGAGGGGTGATAAATTATATTACGCTTCAACCGAAGACAGCAAAAAAATTCCAGGCCTATACATCATTATCCAAAACAGGAATGGCCAAACATAGCAGTGAAACAGGTGGATTCAGGTTTACTCAGTTATTTAATGGAAGAATCAGTGACTTCGATTATGTAGTGTCGGGTAGTTATGAAAAAACCGGTGTTTATAAAGATGCAAAGGGAACGGTGATCACACCTATTTATAGCTATGGTGAATCCGGAATCATAAATACTTTTGCAAAACTGGGTTATAATATCAATGAGCAGAACAGGCTGGAAGTGATGTACAATTATTTTTCATCCAAGCAAAACAGCGACTATGTTGAGCAGGTGGGCGTTTACGGTGTGCGCCCAACCATAGGTGTGAAAGGTTCCGTTCAGGCCGAAGATGAGGGCACGCGTTACAACCATAATGCATATATCAAATACCTTGCAAAAGACCTGTTCCTGAATACCTCACTTGAAGCCAGCGCTTATTTTCAGAAATTTTATACTGTATATGGATGGTCAGCTTTTTTTGATCCGGCCGGACAGTCAACCATTCATTCAGACAAGAAAGGTGCACGTGTTACTTTAAATACGCCCGTTGAATTAAATGAAAGGATCAATTTTGAGATACTGTATGGAATAGATTATTTAAATGACCTTACGTGGCAGGATCTGACGGATGGCAGGTTATGGGTACCGAAAATGGAGTTGACCAATCCTGCACCTTTTGCACAGCTTCATGCTACCATTCTTAATCACTGGATATTTAAAGCAGGGTACAGGCTGGACCAGGTAAACCTTAACATACCTTCTTTTACACAGATCAAAACCACACAGTCGCCAGGAGGCCAATTGATCAATGGAGGGGAACTTGATTTTTCTGCTTCCACTTTTAATACAGGATTGCGTTTTTCAAAATGGGAGATCTTTAAACCCTTTGTAAGTTTTACCCAGGGCTTTTCAATGATCGATATAGGTTTATATGTGAGAAGCGCTAAGGAAAATGATATTGCTAAAATGCAATTGCAACCAGTGGTTGTTAATAATTTTGAAGCAGGTTTTTCTTCTTCCTTCAATAAAGTATCTCTTAATACATCCTTGTATGCAAGTACATCAAAGATTGGATCAACAATTGTTGAAGAAAATGGTTACTTCATTCAGCAGCGCGCTCCGGAACAGATCCGGGGTATTGAGAGTACAATAGATGTAGCAGCCATACCGGATTTTATAATTGGCGCAGGTGTTTCATATATGGAGGGCAAAGCCGATATCAATAAAAATGGCAGTTATGATGATGACCAGGATGTTTATCTGAATGGCCGGCGCATTACACCCCTGAAGCTATTGGCGCATATCAAATATGTGCCCTCATCCAATTTGTTTGCCGATGTTGAATGGGTATATAGCGGATCCAGGAAACGCTTTGCTCCCCAAACCAACGGCGCATACCGTTTTGGCGAGGGACCTGTAAACTCTTATGGCATTGTAAACCTGACGGCAGGTTATAAAATGGAGAATGGTCTCAACTTTTTTGCCGGGGTGGAAAATCTATTGAATAAAGATTATTTTCCAACAACATCCCAATGGTATGGACTGAATTTGAATTATGTAAAAGCCAATGGGGTCCGGTACCAGGTTGGTATTGGATATAAATGGTAAACATTTGAAAGCAGGCAAACGAATTTTTTTATGGCACCACTGGTGTGGACTTGTAGTGGGATTGTTCCTGCTGATCATGAGCATCAGCGGTGCCGTTCTTGCTTTCACAGATGAAATAGAAAGTAGTTATGAATCTCCCTGGCTGGAAGTTAATAATCCCGGTGGGGCATTTTTTTACGATTCTTCCTTTTCATGGGTTCAACAAAAGAATCCCGGCTGGGAAATCCGTCTCTACGGTTCCCCTGGAAAAAATGAAGCCCTGGTTTATGATTTACGCAAGGGTAATGAAATCAAAAAAGTTTTCGTTCATCCTATTACCGGCGATCTGATACATATAGACAACCAGGTTCATAAACAGCTACACAGGCAGCTTCTCACACTCCATTATTCGCTTTTTGCCAATACAGCAGGTAAGCTCATTGTTTTTGCAGTGGGCATTTTGTTTTTATTTACGCTTATTTCCGGATTTTATATTTATCGCAAAGCGTTAGTAAGAGTACTATCATTCAGAGTAAGGATCATAGGTAAAACCAAAAGGAGTTTTTATTCCTCCCTGCACAGGGTTGTGGGTGTCTGGTCATTGTTATTTAACCTCCTGATCGTGATCACAGGTTTATTTATCAGTTGGAATATAGTGACGGCAGCATTGAAACAAGTTCCTGCCCGTGATACATCCAGCCAGACGGTTGTGCTTTCTGTAGATCATATAAAATCCAGTGTTCTAAAGCAGCATCCTGACTTCAATATCCACCTGATCCGTGTTGCTGCAGGATCAGGTACTGTACAGCTTTCAGGAAATTTCAACGATGATCCCTTCTACTATGGAAAGTATTACAGCC
>CAMPIQ010000023.1 GCA_946886475.1 uncultured Chitinophagales bacterium
CGTATAGACCATAAACCTTTTGAACATCATATTCTTCTATTATAATTTATATGAGAACACAATCTTTGGATATAAGAGCAGCAAAGTTATTTTATGAGAAAAACTTTCACCTTGCGTTGAAATAAGAAATCACATTGACAATTGTCAATACAAACTAGAAAAAAGCGGGACTAATCAAGAAGAGATGCGGGATGAGGCGGGACGTATCAGGCTGTTAATAGTTTCTTTAAATAGGCGATCTGACCTGCATGATAAATATCGTGTTGGATAATGCCATGCAAAAGTTGTCTGAAATTATATTTTCTTTCGGTCACACCATGGTCCAATATTTCATCCTTTTTTGTTTGCAGGATGGAAACCAGTTCCTTCTGAAGTCGTGAATATTCATTCAAACCTTTTTTCCATAATGAAAAATCAGAATGATCAAGTGTTCTCCAATCCTCAGATTCAAATTGATGAATTGTTTTATCAGGATTTTCACGGAGCCGGCTGATGACAAACTCTTTCCAGGTGATCATATGCCACAACAATTCAACAATGGAGTGCTGCCCTGAAGGCTTTTGAAAAGCAATATCTTCAGTTACTTCGCTCAACAATTCTTTTACACTTCTTCCAAACCACGGATCTCCATCCCAGGTGGTTTGCATTTGTTCAAGGATCTGATGTATTTCCATTTTAATCAAAAGTCAAAATTAAAATTAAAAAATAGCGTATGAAGGCTGAAGATTTCTTAGAATAGTCCGATTTTGATTTTTGAATTTTCACTTACTCAAATACATACTCCTGTCTTTATACAACTGCCTGAAGTAAGGATCGCGCAGATCTTTTATAAAACGGATGGCCTCTCCTGTACTTTTCATTTCCGGACCGAGTTCTTTACTTACACCTGGGAATTTATTAAATGAAAATACCGGTTCCTTGATGGCAAATCCTTTTAATTTTTTTTCATATTTGAAATCGGTAAGTTTATTGGCACCCAGCATCACTTTGGTTGCAATATTCAGATAAGGTATGCCATATGCTTTTGCTATAAATGGTGTAGTTCGTGATGCTCTTGGATTCGCTTCTATCACATATACCTTTCCATCTTTAATGGCAAACTGTATATTGATCAGTCCTTTAATGTTCAATGCACGGGCTATCTTTTCGCCATAGTGCTCCATGGTAGTAACCACCAGTGGAGTAAGATTGAATGCAGGCAGTACGGCATTGCTGTCACCACTATGGATACCTGCCGGTTCAATATGTTCCATCACGCCCATTACATGAAAATTCTCCCCATCAAATATGGCATCGATCTCGGCTTCCTGGCAACGGTCAAGAAAATGATCGATCAGAATCTTATTATCCGGAATATGTTTCAATAAGCTGATGACCGCTTTTTCAAGTTCCTCATCATTGATCACGATCCGCATTCTTTGTCCGCCCAGAACATAACTTGGCCTGACCAGTACGGGATAACCTACTTTTTTAGCCACTTCAACAGCTTCATCAACAGTAAATGCCGTTCCGTATTCAGGATAGGGAATTTCCAGTTCTTTCAACATATCACTGAATCTTCCACGGTCCTCCGCTATATCCATATTATCGTAAGAAGTTCCAATGATCTTAACACCCTTCTTATGTAAACGTTCTGCCAGCTTTAGTGCGGTTTGTCCACCCAGTTGAACAATCACCCCCTCGGGTTTTTCATGTTCAATGATCTCCCAGAGGTGTTCCCAGTAAACAGGTTCGAAATAAAGCTTATCAGCCATGTCGAAGTCCGTAGAAACGGTTTCCGGATTGCAGTTGATCATGATAGATTCATAACCGCATTCCTTAATGGCCAGCAATCCATGTACGCAGCAATAATCAAATTCAATTCCCTGCCCTATCCTGTTTGGACCACTGCCCAACACGATGATTTTTTTCTTATCCGTTACCTTGCTTTCATTGGTATGCCCTTCTTCAAAGGTTGAATAGAAATAGGGCGTTCTGGCTTCAAATTCAGCACTGCAGGTGTCTACCATTTTATAAACCCTTGTAATGGCAGCTGCTTTTCTTTTTTCATAAACCTCTTCTTCACTTCCATCAGTAATGATCCTTGCTATCTGCTCATCACTGAATCCATGCACCTTGGCCTTCTTCAACAATTCAAGGGGAAGGTCTTCCAGCCAGTACTTGCCCAACTCTTTTTCTATCGTGCAGATTTTTTGTATCTCATAAAGGAACCAGCGGTCTATACCTGTTGCTTTTGCAATTGTATTCACGCTAACACCCAGCATAAGCGCATCCTTTATCCTGAATATGCGGTCCCATTTGGGCGTCTTGATATATTCAAGCAGATCTTCCGATTTCATTCCGCTTTTTCCATAATAACCCAGTCCAACCGCATTGTTCTCCAGGCTCTGACAGGCTTTTTGTATGGCTTCAGTAAAGCTTCTGCCAATGGACATTACCTCTCCAACACTTTTCATTTGCAATCCAAGGGTATCGTTGGCACCTTTGAACTTATCGAAATTCCATCTTGGTATTTTTACAATCACATAATCAAGTGCAGGTTCAAAATAAGCTGACGTGGTTTTGGTGATCTGGTTTTCCAGTTCATCCAATGTATATCCAATGGCAAGCTTCGCTGCTATTTTGGCGATGGGGTAACCTGTTGCCTTGGAAGCAAGCGCCGAAGAACGGCTTACCCTTGGATTGATCTCGATGGCTATGATCTCTTCGTTCTCCGGATTGAGTGCAAACTGCACATTACATCCGCCGGCAAAATTTCCCAGATCCCGCATCATCATGATTGCAGTATTACGCATCAGCTGAAAAGCCGTATCACTCAATGTCATGGCTGGAGCCACGGTAATGGAGTCGCCGGTATGCACTCCCATCGGGTCAAAATTTTCAACCGTACAAATAATGCATACATTGTCTGCGCTGTCTCGAAGTAACTCCAGTTCATATTCTTTCCACCCCAATACGGCCCTTTCAACCAGCACTTCATGAATGGGAGAAGCTTCGAGTCCTTTGGTGAGTGCTTCATCCAGTTCATCTTTATCGTGAACAAATCCGCCTCCTGTACCGCCAAGCGTAAATGAAGGACGTATCACCAGTGGGAACCCAATGTCCTGAGCAAATTCCTTTCCTTCCAGAAAAGAGTTGGCAGTTTTTGCCGTTCCAACAGGCACACCCAGTTCTATCATCCACTTCCTGAATTTTTCCCTGTCTTCCGCTTTATCAATAGCTTTTATATCAACACCAATCAATTTCACATTGTATTTCTCCCATACACCCAGGTCCTCGGCTTCCTTGGCCAGGTTAAGCGCTGTTTGTCCACCCATGGTTGGCAGCACAGCATCAATATCATTTTCATCCAGTATCTGTTCAATACTTTCAACGGTCAATGGAAGAAGATATACCCTGTCTGCCATCATTGGATCGGTCATGATGGTTGCAGGATTGCTGTTAATTAATATCACCCTGATACCTTCTTCCCTTAAACTCCTGGCTGCCTGTGTACCTGAATAATCAAATTCGCAGGCCTGCCCGATGATGATGGGACCGGAACCGATGATCAATACTGATGTGATGGATTTATCTTTTGGCATGATTTCGCAAATTGCGCAAATGTAAATGATTCTACTGTTGCAGGAAGGCAATTTTTTGGGTTACGGCATGGTGGGGATATGTTCCAGGAGTTGACATCCTGATAAATTCATAAGGATCACATTTTCTTTCATTTTTTTTAAAATAAAAAAATCGGGTTGCCGTGCAACCCGATACTTACAAATTTTTATGAATGTTCCGGATTAATATGTTGAACCGTTTTGTTCGTATGCGTTCACCGGTTCAGCGGCATTTTTTTTATGACCAAACATATTCTTCAAACCTCCGAGGTTTTCATCCACGATTCTTTTTCCTTTGTTCTTGAGGTCAGTTTTTTGTTGCTGGCTCATTTTTGAATATTTGTATGCTCCAAAGGCAGCTGCGCCTAATAAAAGAAGGGAGCCGATTCCGGGTCTTGCCATAATTTATATTTTTTGCTTTTAAAAAATGTTTTTTGCTCTATAACTTAATAAAATATCGTACCATTTAAGGGTTTCAGCAAGTAATGGAACAGAGATTGTTGAACTAACTTCACTTTAAAAACAATAAGCAGCAGCATGAAGATTTTAAGATTTGGATTTTTTTTAATTGTGTTATTTTTTGCACGAATAGGCAGTGCCCAGCCCAACTATCCACAAAATTATTTTCGCCATCCGCTTAACATTCCCATGCAACTGGTGGGCAATTTCGGAGAAATTCGAACCAATCACTGGCATATGGGACTGGATATCCGCACCCAGCAAAGAGTGAATGTTCCGGTTTATGCCGCTGCAGAAGGCTTTATCTCGAGAATTCTGGTTGAGCCCGGTGGATTTGGTCAGGCCATTTATATTGATCATCCAAATGGATTTACCACACTTTATGCGCACATGAATGCTTTCTTTCCTGCATTAAAAGCCTATGTGGAAAAACAGCAGTATGAAAAGGAATCCTGGCCCATAAACCTAAGTTTACCTCCTGAATTGTTTCCGGTGAAAAAAGGAACTTATATCGGCTTGAGTGGCAGTACAGGGGGGTCGCAGGGACCACATGTACATTTTGAGATCAGGGATACAAAAACTGAAAATGTTTTAAACCCGCTGTTATTTAAATTTCCAATTCCTGATGGTGTTCCTCCTTCCATTTCAAGGCTTGCCATGTACAACAGGAATAAGAGCACATATGAACAAAACCCCCAGCTGCTTACACTTAAAAGATCGGGCAGCACATATACCATTACAGAAAATGCGGTACGTGTAGGTTCTGATAAGATCAGTTTTGCCATTGGCGCTACTGACCGCTTTTCAGGAATGAACAATCCAAACGGCATTTACAGTGCAAGGATACTGGTGGATGGGAAACCTGTTTCTGAATTTATTCACGATGATATCAGTTACCCCGACTCCAGGTATATCAATGCCCAACTTGACCTTCCTTATAAATTAAAAGGGCGGGGAAATCTTCAGCATATCTCTCCTTTACCCGGCGGACATGAAATTCCATACAATGTTTTTAACGGGGATGGCATCATTTATTTGAACGATAACCAGCCACACAGGGTGGTAATAGAAGTCAGGGATGCCAACCTTAATTTATCCAGGATCCAGTTTGATGTACAGTATGATGAAAGACTTGCAAAAAATTATTTGCCATCCCCTGAAGAGAAACTTATTCCAAACCATGTGAACATATTTGAGAAAGAAAATTTTGAATTGTTTACAACTGAGCTGACCATCTACGATACCATCACTATAAATTTCAAAGAAAGCAGCAATGGCGCGGAAGGTAGCGTTTCATCCTTATTCAGTTTTCTGAATCATACCATTCCTTCTCATGATCATGTAACGGTAAGAATAAAACCAAACCAGGATATCACTGAAGAATTGAAGGACAGGATCGTTATTAAAAATATTGCAGGGTCCCGAACCTATTTACAAAAAGCAACCTGGCAGAATGGCTGGCTGTCGGCAAAGTTCCGGCAATTTGGAACTTACCAGGCCTTCATAGATAATGATCCTCCCACTGTTAATAGTGTTCCTGCGGATCTTTCAAAATCAAAACGCATAGTGTTTACGCCAAAAGATAATTTCAATGTGATCAAAAGTTTCCGTGCAGAACTTAATGGTAAATGGCTGCGCTTTACAAACGACAAAGGAAGAACATGGATCTATACTTTCGATGAAAACTTCCCAAAAGGCGAACACGATCTGAAACTAACAATTGAAGATGAAGCAGGAAATGTAATGGTAAGATCCTGGAAGGTGAAAAGGTAAGTAAAAGTCAAAATCATTACAGACCCGGAAACATGAAAAAACGTAAGATAAGTTTGTCGATGGATAAATTATATAAATCTTCCCGGTTGAAAATAATTCAATGGTGCAGTCGGGATTTTTCATTTTAAATCTTGACTTTTGAATTTTGAATTTTACCAAATGCCAACCCATTTAAAAGAAGGCGATAAAGCCCCTGCATTTACTTCAACTGACCAGGATGGAAATAAGATCTCCCTTAGTGATTTTAAAGGGAGAAAAGTTGTCCTGTTTTTTTATCCTGAAGATGATACACCCACCTGCACCATAGAAGCCTGTAACCTGAGAGACAATTATGCAGTGCTGAAAAAAAATGGTTTTGTTGTTTTGGGTGTGAGTCCTGATGATGAAAGCAGTCATGCCAGATTCAAAGAAAAATTTCAATTGCCTTATTCACTGATCGCTGATCCTGAAAAAAAGATAATCGACCAATATGGTGTATGGGGATTGAAAAAATTATATGGAAGGGAATACATGGGACTTTACCGTACCACCTTTGTTATCAACGAAAAAGGTATCATCAAAAAAATATTTCTACGTCCGAGGAACAAAGCGCATGCAGAGGAAATTTTGAAAGCTGCCATATAGAAACTATTTTGGCAGCTAATCCATACTTATGAAGCAATTACTGCTTTGTTTCCTCATTATAGGTTTAATCAGCTGCTCAAAGGAGAAAGCCAGTTCCCTTCACGGAGCATGGACCATTGTTGAAACCACAGCGGGTACCGGTTCCGGATTCATCACTCAAACTTATGCTGCAGGTAGTGATATCACCATACATTTTGCTGCAAATGGAGATTTCAGCGTTACTGGTCCAAATCCAGGAGTGTCGAATAGTAAGCTATGGGAATTCAATAAATATGAACTGCTTTCAGATCAAACCATAAAACTGTATAATGCCACATCAGGCTTACAAACAAATGTGAGTTTTAATATGGCAAATGGACTTGAAATAAGTTATCAGTATGCCCGTTGTGGAATGCTTGAAAAATTTATCCGTAATTGACCAGCCATTCCACCTCGCCCACATCGAAACCTTCCTCAACTGCATGTTGAACTATTAACTGACCCCCGGTTGTTACATCTTTGATCACGGCTTCAAAAACCCGGCTGCCTTTTTTTAATTTCACTTTTTCATCTTTTTTATACAGGTTTTTCCTGTAGCATTCCACCACTTTTTCCGGATCTGATAATAAAAGGCGGAACTGCTCATCAAAGATCTCACATAGTTCTCTGGCAAGGGCTACCGGTACATATTCCTTTCCAGTTATTTGCTTAATAGATACGGCACGGCTTCCCAGCGTTCCAAAATCCTGTTGATTCACATTGATCCCGGTTCCAACAATTGAATGCTTCCATTTGTTGCGCTGCCATATATTTTCAATCAGAATGCCCGCTGCCTTTCTGTCACGCCAGTAAATATCATTTGGCCATTTAATGCTAAGTTCTTCTGGTATATATCTGTTAATTAACTGAAAGGCAGCGTTGGCTGCAGCCATGCTTAGTATAAAAACTTCTGTGTTCAGTATACGCCCGGGATTTAAAATAAGGCTGAGGGCGATGTTATCCCGGTTACCGGACAACCATTGTTTATTGCGCTGGCCTTTGCCCCTGGTTTGTTCATGTGCAAACACAGCTGTTCCGTGTTGTGCCATACCTTCACGAACCAGCCCCATGGCATAGTTGTTGGTGCTGTCTACCGCTGGCAGTTCTATGAAAGGTAGTCCTATGGGATTTAAAGATGACAATTAACCACTATTTTTGAGCAAAGAAAAGAACTCTTAATTGTTACTACCTTGATTACTGCACTAAATTTTATCAAACAAAAAAACTGATCAGGCATTTGGAACCATTGGAAGTACTGGCAAATCGAAAAAAAGGCATTGCCCGTTTGAACAGAAATTCAAAAATCTTTAAAACAATCATCAGGGCTATACAGGAAAAAAAAGGCGATGACATTATTTCGCTTGACCTCCGGAAAATTCCCGAAGCGGTTGCTGATTTTTTTATCATCTGTTCCGCAGGCAATCAGCCACAGATCAGGGCTATAGCCGACTCTGTTGAAGACCACGTTAAAAAAAATTGCGGAGAAAATCCATACCATTTTGAGGGCAAACAGAATTTACACTGGGTATTGATAGATTATGTAAATGTAGTAGTGCATATCATGATGCCCGAACAAAGAAAATTTTATAAGCTGGAGGAAATGTGGAGTGATGCTCCTCTGGAAGAACATAACAGTTAGGCTTGTTTGTTAAATATGAAAAGATCCTGGATGAATCCGGGTAAAAATTAATTACTTGCACCATTCAAAGAATTTTAAGAACAAAAACAATGTCACAAGATCAATATAAAAACGACAACAAGTCCAAACTACCGAAATTCTCAAACCGGTCCGGAGAAGGTGGAGATAATGCGCCTAAAAAAGGACCCAAATTCAGCATCTACTGGGTTTACGCCATCATATTTGCCGTGCTGATAGGTATGCAGGTATTCAGCCCTTTTTCATCGGGCAGTGCTGAAATAGACCAGAACCAGTTTGAACAGATGTTAAGAGATGGTGATATTGAAGACTTCATTATCATATCCAACCGAAACACGGTAAGGGTTAAAATAAAAAAAGAAGCCTTACCCAAATATGAAGGCAAAATTGGTAAGAACCTCGAAGAAACTGATAAGTACCAGGCCAGCTTCAAGATAGCATCGGTTGAATCTTTCAAAGATGATATGCGGGAATTCTTTAATGAAAACCCAACCATCCCGGTTAATTATGGCAAGAATGAAACTGAAACCAATTGGTTCAGTCCTCTGTTACAAACCATACTCCCCATTCTGATCTTTATTGGTTTATGGATCCTGCTCATGCGTAAAATGGGCGGCGGTGCCGGTGGCGGCGGCGGACCGGGAGGAATTTTTAATATTGGCAAATCAAAAGCTACATTGTTTGATAAGGGAACAAGGGTGAACATCACTTTCGCAGATGTTGCCGGTCTTGATGAGGCTAAAGTTGAAGTGATGGAGATCGTTGACTTTTTACGTAATCCTAAAAAATATACCTCGCTTGGCGGAAAGATCCCGAAAGGCGCACTCCTGGTAGGCCCTCCGGGAACGGGTAAAACGCTCCTTGCAAAAGCCATGGCAGGTGAGGCCCAGGTTCCGTTTTTCAGTCTCAGCGGATCTGATTTTGTAGAGATGTTCGTAGGTGTTGGTGCCAGCAGGGTCCGTGACCTGTTTAAACAGGCAAGGGAAAAAGCTCCATGTATCATTTTCATTGATGAAATTGATGCCATTGGCCGTGCACGCGGAAAGAACATGATGATGAGTAACGATGAAAGAGAAAGCACACTGAACCAGCTGCTGGTGGAAATGGATGGATTTGGAACAGACGTGGGCATCATTGTACTGGCGGCCACTAACCGTCCTGATGTTCTGGATACCGCTCTATTGCGTCCAGGCCGTTTCGACAGACAGATCACCATTGACAAGCCGGATGTAAAGGGCCGTGAAGCCATCTTCAAAGTGCATCTGAAACCAATTAAGGTGTCTGAAAAAGTTGATATTCATAAACTGGCAGAACAAACCCCGGGATTTGCCGGTGCCGATATCGCCAATGTATGTAATGAGGCAGCGTTGATAGCCGCCCGTAAGAATAAACTGGCCGTGGATATGAGCGATTTCCAGGATGCGGTGGACAGGGTAATTGGCGGTTTGGAAAAAAAGAATAAGATCATTTCTCCTGATGAAAAAAAGATCATCGCCTATCACGAAGCAGGTCACGCTATTTGCGGGTGGTTCCTTGAACACGCTTACCCATTACTGAAAGTTACCATTGTACCCAGGGGTACGGCTGCATTGGGATATGCCCAGTACACTCCAAAAGAACAATACCTCTATAATACGGATCAGTTGAATGACCAGATCTGTATGACGCTGGGCGGCCGTGCAAGTGAAGATATTTTCTTTGGAAAGATTTCAACCGGCGCACAGAACGACCTTCAGCAGATCACCCGGATAGGATATGCCATGGTTACGGTTTACGGAATGAATGAAAAGGTGGGAAACATTAGTTTCTACGACCCTCAGGCAGACCAGACCTTTACCAAACCTTATTCCGAAGAAACTTCTAAAATGATTGATGAGGAAGTGAGAAAGCTGATTGATGAAGCTTACATAAGAACAAAGGAATTGCTTACCGAAAAGAAAGCGGAAGTTGAAAAGCTCGCTGAAGCTTTACTTGATAAAGAAGTTTTATTTCAGAGTGATGTTGAAGCGCTGATAGGTCCGCGTCCGTTTGAGGATAAGCACCTGCTTGATGTTGAGCCAAACGAAAAACATCCTGAAGGTGGAATAAGCGAGGGCGTGCCTCCTTATGATCCCAATGTTACCAATCAGGCTCCTACATCAAAATGAACCATTCTACAGCAAAGAATAACATATTGAAAAAGATCCGCATGGCGTTGTCACATACAACGCCATTGCCTTTTCCCAAAGCTGAGCGAAACGAAAATGTATTTCAATCAGCTCAGCAGGATCCTGTAGTAGAATTTGCAGAACAATTCACACAGCTCCTGGGTAAGTTTGTTTTTTGTATTGATCAACACGAACTGGAAGAACAATTTACCAGGCTCTGTAACCAGAACGAGTGGACAAAGATCTTTTGCAGTGAAGAAAAATGGAGATCCCTGATCCATCCAAAGATCATGCATAACGATATTTCAGATTGTGATGCTTCGATTACAGGATGCGAATTCCTGGTAGCCCGCACAGGGAGCATTATAATGAGCGCTACCGGCCAGGGAAGATTGCCTTCGGTGTACGCACCCGTACATGTTTGCATCGCCACCACATCTCAACTCGTATATGATATAAAGGATGGTTTAACAGGTTTAAAAAATAAATACAGGCAAAACCTCCCCTCACTGATCACCTTTGCAACAGGGCCCAGCAGAACCGCCGATATAGAGAAAACCCTTGTTGTTGGTGTTCATGGGCCAAAAGAAGTATATTGTTTTGTTGTTGATGACCAGCAATCCTAGAATTTTTCATGCAGCTTCCACCTGGTAAAAAAATATTCTTTCTCTCCGATTTTCATTTGGGCGCACCCAATGCCGAAAGTTCCATGCAAAGAGAAAGGATCATCATTCGCTTTTTAGAAAGTATAAGAAATGAAGCCCATACCATTTTCCTGGTGGGTGATATGTTTGACTTCTGGTATGAATACCGCAAAGTAGTTCCCAGAGGATTTGTACGGTTGTTGGGAAAGATGGCAGAACTAACCGATGCAGGCATTCAAATACATTTTTTTGTAGGCAACCACGATATGTGGATGAAAAATTATTTCCAGGAAGAACTCAACATCCCTGTTTATTTCGAACCAAAAGAATTTGTATTCAATGACCTCAAATTCCTGGTTGGGCACGGAGATGGCCTGGGCCCGGGTGATCACGGCTATAAAAGATTAAAAAAGATATTCCGTAATCCGGTTTGCCAATGGCTTTTTGGCATATTGCCACCTGCCATCGGTATGGGAATTGCTAATTATGCCAGCAGAAGAAGCAGGGCATCAACCGGGCAAACCGAAGAAGTTTTTCTTGGTGAAGAAAAAGAATGGCTGCTTATTTACAGCAGGGAGGCCAGCCTTACAAAAAATTTTGACTTTTTCGTATTTGGACATAGACACCTGCCCATAGATTACCGTCTTGATAATGGGAGCCGTTATATCAACCTTGGTGACTGGATCAGTTATTTTACCTATGCATGCTTCAATGGAGATGAAATGGAAGTAAGATCCTTTACCGGGAGAAATGATAAAATAATTAAGAACTGGTGAGAAAAATTGCAATCAATATTGTTTTAGTATTCATGACGCTTGTGTCAACCGCGCAGGATTCCTCATTTACACTGGTAAGGACCTATGAGGGGGATATTGCTGGAGCCGCAATGGATAACCTCGACAATCTTTACATAGTTTCATCCAACGGCCAGGTAAGAAAATTCAATTCATCGGGTGATTCAACAGGTTTGTATAACCAGGTAAGGAATTTTGGCCAGTTAAGTTCCATTGATGTATCCAATCCATTAAAGCTTTTACTTTTCTATAAAGATTTTTCAACCATTGTTACCCTCGACAGGTATCTTTCTCCCATTTCAACCATTGACCTCAAGAGATTTTCAATCTTGCAGCCTGTGGCTGTTGGTCTTTCGTATGATAACAATATCTGGGTATATGATGAATATGATCATAAGCTCAAAAAAATTGATGAGCAGGGAAATAATTTAATGGAGACCGCCGATTTCAGGAGTGTTTTCAATCAAACCATTTCGCCGCAAAAGATCATTAACGACAACGGGCTGGTATACCTGGCAGACACCCTCAATGGTGTATTTGTATTTGATAATTATGGGTCCTTTCAGAAAAAAATACCGTTGGTAAACTGGCAAAGCATTGCCATAAGCAAGTCCAACATCATCAGCACTTCCAATGAATGGATAAGCGTATACAACCCATCCAGTTTTATGGAGACAAAAAAAAGGAATCCCTTTTTTGCGCCCTACCTTCATTCTTTTACAACTACAAACAAACTGGTTACTTTTACCAATACAAAATTGCAGGTTTGGCAATACAGGTTTTAGAGTACGCTAAACAATAATTTTATTTCAAAGCCCGGGTATGAACGATTTTTTTGACAGGCAGTTTTTAAATAACCCTGTACGTGATTATTTCTGGATATTGGGGATCATCCTCTTTGTGCTGTTACTGAATAAGGTAATATCAAGATACCTTGCTGTACTGCTTTGTAAGATCTTCAAAAAGACCTGGAAAACTTTCGACCAGAAAAAATTTGTTGACCTGATCATTCACCCCCTGGGCACTTTCCTGGTAATCACGGTATCAATAATTGCATTTTACCGGTTAAATTTTCCCGAAGAACTTAATATAACCCTTTATAAATACAGGCTTCAAAGGATCATTCTTACACTTGCCATCATCATACAGATCATTGCATTTACCTGGCTGATGTTAAGGGTGATTGATTTCATTGCCAGTGTGCTGGAATCAAAAGCAAATCTTACTCCGCAACAAACCGACAACCAGCTGATCGTTTTTTTCAGAGATTTCCTTAAAGTGATCATGTCCATAATTGGCATGGTGATGTTGCTCCATTTTGCATTCAATTATGAGGTAGGCAGTCTGTTAACCGGCTTAAGTATTGTAGGTGCCGCTATTGCACTGGCCTTAAGGGAAAGTCTTGAAAACCTCATAGCCTCCTTTGTGATCTTTTTTGATAAGCCATTTACCACCGGTGATTTTGTAAAAGTGCAGCATGTATCCGGAACGGTGGAAAGGATTGGATTAAGAAGCACCAGGGTCAGAACCATTGATAAATCCTATGTTACGGTTCCCAATAAGCAAATGGTTGACAGCATCCTTGATAATGTTTCCCTCCGTTCTCAAATAAGAGGGGAGATCAATTTGTTCATCAATCTTGAAACCACTCCGGGAAGGATAAAAGAACTGTCGGAAGCTATAAGGACCCATTTAAGTACTGTGCAGGAAGTGCAAAACCACAATATATTGTTCAATGATATCAGGTTACAGGCTTATATCATTTTTATTGAGTTCTTTACCCCCCCGATTGAGTATGCAAGGTTCCTTGCTATCAAACAGGATCTGAACTACACCATCCTTCAGAAAATGGAGGAACTGAATATCAGAATAGCAGCAGAAGGAAAAGATATATCAATAATACCCTGAGAAAATCCAAAGCTGTTTATTGGCCTAACACCTCTCCCAGCTCTTTATCAAACATCCCGTATTTCCCGTGCTCTACAACACGGCCGGTTTCTATGCCATTTTTCATTACAATAATGGTTGGCACTCTTGTAACATTGAAGGCTTCGGTGAGGTGGTGAATGGTTTTTTTACTGCGGTCAACGCCAATCAGTGTTATATGAGCCGGTGCAATGCCTGCAGCATCGGTTAAAGCAAAAAATTTAGGAAGGATGTTTTGTGTATCACTGCACCATGTTCCGCCAAATACCATATAGTGAACGGAATCTTTCTGAGCCTTCATTGCATGCACAACAGACTGCTGTGGAGCATATCCTGTACGGTTGGGCTCATACCAGTAAAATGATGGATCGGATACAATATCTTTTTGAGTAAAAAATCCCTTTATGATCTTCATTCCCGTATTGGATTCAACAGTTATCTCTGTATCCTGTGCACTTACCGCCAATACCAAAGAATTTAATAACAGAAGAAAGAATATCTTTTTCATAGATAGTAAATGTAAAAAGACTGCTGTTAAAAAAGGGATAAAACAAAATGCCGCTATTGGCGGTAGCTGTTTACAGAATGCTCTTACGGGCGAACCGGAATTTTACTTCCGGGATCAGCCACACCGGCCAACATCCAACTTCCAGGAACATTCTAGAGATTTGCTTTCACTTCCAGCAGGAAATTCCGCAATTTCTGGAGGGACTGGATCAATTCATATTTTTCCCTGGCCTGTTTGTTTTTGCGTATATATGCCCTGGCCCCTTCGATGGTGAATTTCCTGCGTCGCAGCAGGTCGTGGATCATCTGTAGATTTTTTACATCGGAGGGCTTGAAAAAACGGTCACCTTTTTTATTCTTACGAGGTTCAATGATGTCAAATTCATTTTCCCAATAACGTATGAGTGATGTATTGACCCTAAACATGGTGGCCACTTCTCCAATGGAATAATATTGTTTTTGAAAAAGTATTTCGTCTTCGGGCACGTCAACCATTTCATCTTCAGAAGACATGTCTTTGAGCGATTTTCGTCCCCTGGCCGGCCTGGCAGCAGGCTTTTCTACCCTTAGTTCATTTAAAGGAAGTAAATCTTTGGGCTGGTCCTGTCCAAAAAATTCAAATGTGATCTGGGAAAGAGATTTGTCCATGCCTGTTTCAAAAATAAGAAGTCTGGCCCATGAAAGCGGAGAATATTATAAAATTAGTTAAACAATAAATCCACACTGATGTTACAGGGCAAATTCATGATCGATGATTACCCAGGCTAATCAAAACTCTGGTTAGAAGCGGCGGCTCTTTTAAGTAACTGGTCAAACTGCTGAGGGCTCAGATCATTATAAAAGAAATAGACCGGATCGAGTTTCTGCCCGTTTTTATGAATCTCATAATGACAGTGTGGTCCTGTTGATTTTCCTGTACTACCTACATATCCTATTACTTCACCACGCTTCACTCTTTGTCCCCTCCGTGATTTTACCCGCACCATGTGCCCGTATAAAGTTTCATAACCGTAACCATGATCAATTACCACATAGTTTCCATATCCACCATCACTGAGTCCTGCTTTTTCAACAACACCATCAGCCGTTGCATAAATAGGTGTGCCCTGGGGTGCGGTAAAATCCATTCCTGAATGAAACTTCACTGTTTTATAAACAGGGTCTATGCGGTATCCATATCCGGAGGCGATCCGGCTCAGGTCCTTATTGCTTACAGGTTGAATGGCAGGTGTTGCCGCCAGTAATTTTTCCTTGTTGTTAAGCAGGTTACTTAATTCCTCGTATGATTTTTTCTGAACGGAAATCCTTGAAGTAAGGTTATTGATACTTGCATAGATAGAGTTGATCAATTCAGCTCCCTGCAATCCTTCCACTTTTTCAATTTCCTGTTGCTTTGCAAGTGCTTCTGCCCTGGCACTGTCAGGGATGGGTTTTGCTTCAAATATGCTCCGGTATACATCATTATCTCTTTTTTCAAGCTCCGACATTTGTTGCTGGATGTTCTTCACCTGCACACCAAGGTGGCGGTAACGGTCTTTTAACTGTTCGTTTTGAGAGCGGAGTAATTTTTCTGCAGGCGAACCCACAAACTGGAAAGCGAAATATGAAATGATGACAGAGGTAACCAGTGCGGCTGCAATAAAACCAAATACCCTGAGCAACTTTACCCTTAACGGGGTAACCAGTTTTTCATAGCGAAGCGTATGGGTATTATAATAATATTTAACTTTTTTCATGGTGAATTGGAAATGCTAATAGCCACTGGCTATTAGCTATCAGCTTTTGGTATTTCAAGATTACCTTTGCTAACCCCCAAAATAGGAGGAAAACAAATATACTTGCATCTAAAGCAAAAATCAACCATTTATTGTGTGAGGAGATGACTGCTTTAGATCCATACAGTGGAAACACCTGGGATATTTACGAACCTCAGGGTAACCGGATAAAAAATATAAAAATGACCTCGAGCCAGATACGCAGTCAGTTTCTTGATTTCTTCAAATCCAAAGAACACCATATTGTGCCTTCAGCGCCCATCGTGGTAAAAAATGATCCTACCCTGATGTTTACCAATGCTGGCATGAACCAGTTCAAGGATTATTTTCTTGGCAACAAACAGGCTCCGTTCCAACGTATTGCTGATACCCAAAAATGTTTGAGGGTAAGTGGAAAACACAACGACCTGGAAGAAGTGGGTGTTGATACTTATCACCACACCATGTTTGAAATGCTGGGCAACTGGAGCTTTGGCGATCCTGCCCGCACTGGTGGCGGCTATTTTAAAAAAGAAGCAATAGCCTGGAGCTGGGAATTACTCACTAAAGTATTGCAGATACCTGTTAACCGTTTATACGTTACCATTTTTGAAGGTGATGAAAAAGAAGGCCTGCCCCAGGATGAAGAAGCAGCAGGTGAATGGAAAAAATGGATTGCACCCGACCGTATCCTTTCAGGAAATAAAAAAGACAATTTCTGGGAAATGGGAGATACAGGACCCTGCGGACCCTGCACAGAAATACATGTAGATACCAGGCCCGATGAAGAAAGAAAAAAAACTGATGGCAAATCACTTGTCAATGCCGATCATCCGCAGGTAATAGAGATCTGGAATAATGTTTTCATCCAGTACAACCGTTTAAAAGATGGAAGCCTTCAGCAATTACCTGCCAGACATGTGGATACAGGAATGGGTTTCGAAAGACTGGTAAGGGTGATACAGGGTAAGAATTCAAATTATGATACGGATGTTTTTTCCGGGACCATTGAACAAATAGCCACTCTTACAAAAAATACATACAGCGGTAGCGATAGTAAGGCCGATATAGCCTTTCGTGTGCTGGCAGATCATATCCGTGCTATTTCTTTCACCATTGCCGATGGCCAGCTGCCATCCAATACAGGTGCAGGATATGTGATCAGAAGAATTTTAAGAAGGGCCGTCCGCTATTATTACACCTATCTCAATTACCAGCAACCCTTACTCTTCAGGCTTGTACCGGTAATTGCAAAACAATTTGAACATGTATTTCCTGAATTACTGAAACAGGAAGCATTTGTTTCAAAAGTGATCAGGGAAGAAGAAGAAGCATTTTTAAGAACGCTTGAAAAAGGACTCAAAAGGATTGAGGACATTATCTCCGGTTCTTCAACAATTATTTCAGGCAGGGATGCATTTGAATTGTATGATACCTATGGATTTCCATTGGACCTGACCAGGTTAATTGCATCTGAAAGAAAACTGCAGGTTGATGAAGCTGGCTTTAATGCGGAAATGTCTAAACAAAAAGACCGTTCAAGGGCAGCAACAAAAATTGACACCCAGGACTGGGTTGTACTGAATGAAGGAAATAAAAATGAATTTGTTGGTTACGATAACCTTGAAATAGAAGCAACTGTATTAAGGTACAGAAAGGTAAATGCAAAAAACCGGGAAGCCTTTCAGGTAGTATTGAACAAAACGCCTTTTTATGCAGAGAGTGGCGGCCAGGTGGGAGATACCGGAGAATTAATTTTTGAGAAAACTGTTTTTAGGGTTGTTGACACCAAAAAGGAAAATGACCTCATCATCCATTTAATTGAAAAGGATCCATCCGGGATAAAGGGGAATGTTACTGCAAGGGTTGATATCGAAAAAAGAAAACTTACCACCATTCATCATAGTGCAACACATTTATTACATGCAGCACTCAGAAAAGTTTTGGGAACCCATGTTGTTCAAAAAGGTTCATTAGTGAATACTGATTACCTCCGTTTTGATTTTTCGCACTTCAGTAAAATGAGTGATGAAGAAATTCAGCAGGTGGAAAAAATCGTCAATCAGAAGATCAGGGAAAACATTCCGGTGGTCATCCGCCTGATGTCGAAAGATGAAGCCATTCAAACCGGGGCAATGGCCCTGTTTGGCGAGAAGTATGGCGATATGGTTCGCGTGGTAACCATCGATCCAAATTATTCTATTGAATTATGCGGAGGAACCCATGTTGGTTCAACGGGTGAATTGGGGTTATTTAAAATAAGTTCAGAAGCAGCGGTGGCAGCAGGTGTACGCAGAATTGAGGCCTTCAGCGGAACAGTGGCTGAACTATTCATAAATGAACAATTGCAACAACTGGAGACCGTAAAAGAATCTTTAAAAAATCCAAAGGACCTTTCCAGAGCTATAACCTCGCTTCAGGAAGAAAATGCAAGCCTTAAAAAACAGCTTGAAAAATTTGAACAGTTACATGTAAGATCAATCGCAGAAAATTTGCTTACCAGGGTTGAAATAATAAATGGAGTTGAATTTATAGGCGGGGTTATTGATCTTGACAGTGCTGATGCACTTAAAAAACTGGCATTCGAGCTCAAACCAAAACTCAATAACTATTTTATTGCGCTGGTTGCCAGCCTGCAAGGCAAGGCCAGCGTGGTTTTGCTTTTAAGCGAAACGGTTAACCAGTCAAAAAACCTGGATGCTTCTGCCATCATTAAAAATCAGGTCGCTCCTCTCATCAAAGGCGGAGGCGGGGGGCAAAAAACCCTGGCTACAGCTGGGGGGCAGGATGTTTCAGCCCTTCAACAGGTAATTGAAACCGTTAAAAGCCTCCTTTAAGCCTTTTAGCATTTTAACATTTGCGAAATCTTTCGTAATTAAAAAAATGCCTTTATATTTGATCTACGAAAACAAACGTAGTAATTATAAAATCGCTTAGTTTATGAAACATGTTATCACCAAAAAATTATTGATTGCAGGGATTGCCTTACTAACCGTACCATCTTTGGTTTTTGCGCAAAAGGAAGACAAGGACAAAAAAGAGAAAAAGGAAATCCAGAGCATCATCATCACCCGCACCGGAGATAAAAATGAGAAAATGGTTATAGAAGTCGAGGGTGATAAAGTAACCGTAAATGGAAAAGATATAAAAGAGCTGAAAGATATAGACGTTCATGTGAACACCCTGAATGGTTCAGCGGTATATGGTCCTGGAATGGCGGGCGCCTGGAATTTAAATTTCAATGACAACCATTTTTCATTATTCAGTGAAGATGAGAACCGCGCCATGCTTGGTGTTACCACTGAAGGTCACGATAAAGGCGCGGAGATCAGATCAATTACCTCAGAAAGCGCTGCTGAAAAAGCTGGTCTGAAAAAAGGTGATATCCTGATCAGGATCGACGATAAAAAAATTGAGTCCACTGATGATGTTACAGAAGCTATCCGCGCTCATAAACCGGGAGAAAATGTAAACATTACTTATTTGAGAGATGGTAAAGAACAAAAAGCAAGTGCTGAACTGGGCAAATGGAAAGGGATCAAAATGAATGCTGTTACCATGCCGAGGATACCAGAACATTTTAACGGAATATATTCTCCCGAAGGGCGCGCTTTTAATATGGAGGGCACAAGGGTTTATTCAGGTGGCCGTCCCCGTCTGGGAATTTCCATCCAGGACACAGAAGATGGTGAGGGGGTAAAAGTTATTGAAGTGGAGGAGGAAAGTGCAGCGGCAAAAGCCGGTTTAAAAAAGGATGATATAATTGTTGGAGTAGATGATAACGAAGTAAACGGCACTGAAGACGTAACCAGGGCCATACGTGAAAACAGGGAAGAAGCTTCTTTCAGTTTTAAAGTAAAACGCAACGGAAAAACTCAGGATATTCAAATCAGGTTTCCAAAGAAATTAAAAAAGGCAGATCTGTAGTGGACTACACCAGCAGCAGGTACCCTTTAACCAACAGCTTTTTTTATTAGTTCTTACTTCTTATGTGCATCACCCCCGGTCTTTTTAGTCCGGGGTTTTTCATTTGTTGAATGCCTGAGCCCACACCACTTCTATTTCCAAAACTTTATCATACTCAGGGGTTCAGCAAATCCTGATTCATAATTGCTCACACAGGTAAATCCAATACAGTAATTTTACATCAATGATCCATGATTATGAAATTGTTTCCGGTCTTGAGGTTCATGCCCAGTTGCTAACCAAAACAAAACTGTTTTGCGGCGATACTACTTCCTTTGGCCAGATGCCCAATACACAGGTAAGTGCCATTTCACTGGGTCATCCGGGCACCCTTCCCAGGCTTAATGCCGAAGCCATTTACCTTGCTGTGAAGATCGGACTTGCCTGCAACTGCACTATCGTTCAGCATAATTTTTTTGCGAGGAAAAATTATTTCTATCCCGATCTGCCAAAAGGCTACCAGGTTACCCAGCACACCGCTCCCATATGTAAAAATGGTTTTATTGAGATCGTAACCGGAGGTATAAATAAAAGGATCCGTCTTAACAGAATACATATTGAAGAAGACGCCGGCAAAAGCATTCACAATGAAAAAAATGCATTTTCCGACCTGGATTATAACCGGGCAGGAATGCCTTTACTGGAAATTGTAACTGAACCGGATATACGATCTGCTGAGGAAGCTTTTGCTTTTGTTAGTACGCTCCGTAAGCTTGTAAGGCACCTGGGTGTTTGTGATGGTAATATGGAAGAAGGTTCTTTCCGCTGCGACGTAAATATTTCTCTGCGTAAAAAAGGCGATGCACAGCTGGGCACAAGGGTGGAAGTAAAAAATCTAAATTCATTGCGGTTCATCAGGAAATCAATAGAACATGAATCGGTAAGACTTGCTGAATTGCTTGAAAAAGGCGAAAGCATACTGCAACAAACCAGAGGATTCAACGAAAATGATTTCACCACCTACGCCATTCGCACCAAAGAAGATGAAGATGATTACAGGTATTTTCCCGAACCTGACCTGCCTCCAATTTATCTGGATGATGAAACCATAGAGAAGATCAGGATGGAAATGCCGGCTTCACAGCAAGCAATCAAATCAAAGCTGGTAAATGAATTTAAATTATCTGATTATGATGCTTCGCAGCTTGCTGATGATAGTGAATTATCTTCATTCTTTCTGGAACTCACCCATTCAACCGGTAATTTTAAATCGGCTGCCAACTGGGTAACAGGACCAATTAAAAATCATTTACAAAAAAATGAAATCATCATAAGCGATTCAGGACTGAAGGCAGCATCCGTTTCAAAATTAATCAGTCTGATAGATGAAGGAAACATCAGCCACGGTGTGGCGGTACAACAGATCCTGCCGGTAATGTTTGATGAACCTGATCTGGATGTTGAACTATTTATCAAAAAAAATGACCTTGGTCTTCAAACCAATACAGATGATCTGGAGAACTGGGTAAACAATGCATTAACCAAACATGCTCAAAAGATCCCGGAATATAAAAAGGGTAAAAAGGGATTGCTCAGTGTATTTGTAGGGGAGGTAATGAAACTATCAAAGGGAAGGGCAGATGCCCAACTTGTAACAAAAATTATTATCAAGAAAATAAACAATACTGATGAATAAACTATTTTATGCAACTCTTCTCCTGGCCTGCATTTCCTGTAATGATGAACAACAGGAAAGTTTTACAGTTGAAGGTACTATTAAAAACAACAGTGCATCCATCGTATACCTGCAGGAAAATCCGGTAGAAGCGCAACCCGTGATCGTTGATTCATCAAAGGTAGAAGCAGATGGAAGTTTTAAGTTGAACGCAGTGGTGAAAGGAGAAGGACTGTACAGCCTGCGCGCTAATGATGATATGTATCCTTTTGCTCTACTGATCAATGACGTGGACAAAGTAAAAGTTGAGGCCGATCTCTCCAACCAGACAGCCCTCTATTCAGTTTCAGGATCAGAAGCCAGCCAGGCTATGTTGGAATTTGATAAAAAAATAGACAAAAGCCTTCAAATCCATTTAAAATCATTAAAGGAAATAGATAGTCTGAGTAAAATCAAAAACGTACCTGCCCAGGAGAAAAAAATTATAGACAGCATCACAAACCTTCGTTTTTCAGAATATGAAAACAATGCGGAAGAACTGAAGCTGTATGCAAAGGAATTCATTCAAAAAAGTGAAAGCCCTGTGCTTGCCCTATATGCATATGGATCATTTCAAACCAGTGCTACAGAATATGGCATGAAAGGTTTCAGTAAACCAGAAACTGCGGAGATCATTAACCAGGCTGCAGCTAAATTTCCAGATTATGTAGTATTACAGGAGCAAAAAAAGAAATTAAAGCCGGCTGCTGCTCCCGATTTCAATATGGCTGATCCCAATGGGAACCCGGTTTCACTTTCTTCGCTAAGGGGCAAATGGGTACTCCTTGATTTCTGGGCCAGCTGGTGTCTTCCCTGCAGAAAAGAGAATCCAAATATAGTTTCAGCTTTCCGGCAGTACAAGGATAAGAACTTTACTATTTTGGGTGTGAGTCTGGATGATAATAAAAATGCCTGGCTACAGGCCATCCAGGATGATAGTCTGGAATGGTATCATGTAAGCGATTTGAAACACTGGAAAAATGAAGCGGCTGTATTGTATGGCGTAAGAAGCATTCCATATAATCTGCTGATAGATCCATCCGGAAATATTGTGGCTGAAAATTTACATGGTAGTGCACTGCAAAATACGCTGGCTAAGTTTATAAAATAAAAAGCGATGTTGGGATGTTGCCCTTCCGGGAGATAAGAACCCAAATACGGAGAACAGGGAGAAACGTCAATAACCAAAGCCTGATATCTGAATTAAACCTTCTCAGACCTGTTTTTCATTTTTCATATTGAATTCTGAATTAAAAAAAAAGGCCGTCATAAAGACGGCCCTTTTTTTATTGATCGCTTAAAGTGGATTCTGTGTCACCACTCCATTTGTATTATTGATCTCGGACTGAGGAATCAGGAATTCCCATCTTACATCACCTGCAGGTACGGAAAATAATCCGCCTGTAAGGCCTGTATCATGGTTGGCGCCATTCCTGTCAAGCGGGCTGTTGGTACGTTTCAGGTCATAGAAACGGAAACCTTCACCCCACAATTCTATACGGCGCTGGATCATGATCTCATTTATCAAAGCCTGGCCTGTATTGATTGATAATACATAACCAGGGTCTCTTTTGCTAACGAGTTCAAATAAAACATTTGCAGCAACTACATCCTGACCAGCTCTTGCCCTTGCTTCTGCTTCAATCAAATACATTTCTGCAGCTCTCATGAAAGGCACGTCACCAATACTGCTTGATGAACCACCACCGGATAAAAATTTCCTGTTCATATATTTTTTTCTAACACCACCGGGAGGTGTTGGGAAGGAAGTATTGGTTCCGGTAGGATCCCAAAGTTGCTTCCTGATGTCGGTAGCTGAGATCTGATCGTATAAAGCAGAGTTGATGGCTTTTGGATTACCCCTGATGTTTGTTGAATTGAAGTCGGCTGACATGTAAGCAAAAAATGAATAGAAATAAGAGGTCTGGTCAGCTTGTTGGTGCAAACCCCATATCCATTCCTGGTTGGTATAGTTATTAAACCCTGATCTGTATTCAGTAGCTGTCATCAGGTTAAAACCCTGGCGTGCTTCGTTTGCCATTTGTGCAGCAACTGTCCACTCCTGCTGAGCCAATGCAACCCTTGCTTTAAAACCTTTGGCAACACTCTGGTTGATATGAGATTTGTTGGCTCTGGAATAGCCTGCAAGCAGGGTTATGGATTCGTCAAGGTCCTTATTGATCTGTGCATAAACTTCAGCTACAGTTGATCTTGGAGTTGCGGTAACACTTGGAGTTAATACTAAAGACAAACCCGGTGAATCGTTGGCGGAAGCTTTGTCAAATCTTTTTCCAAATAACTGGATCATCTGGAAATAGGCCCAGCCACGATAAGCAAGCGCCTGCCCTTTTATGGTTTTCTTATCGCTATCGGGACCTTCAGCTCCATCGATGTTAGCAATGATCAGGTTTGCGTTTCCAATAATGGTATAATAAAACAGGTAATTATAATAAGGCACCCTGCTATTGGCATTCCGGTGTGAAAGCCATTTGGCTTCACTGATCAGCCATCCATTGGCCTGGGCTGTCATCACCACATCATCTGCCATTACTTCCATGTACAGCATATTACCACTTTGACCGCCCTGGTCCTGGTTTCCAAAGAACTGGGTGTACATGTAACGGTGAATTCCATTTAAGGCAGCCCATGCATTAGTTGTTGTTTTGAATGCATCTATCTGGGAAGTAGAATCGGTGGGTGCCGTTTCCAGGTAGTCTTTTTTACAAGAGGCCAGTAACAACACTGTTGCTATTATGGCCAGGTTATATTTAAATAATTTTCTCATGACGAAATTTTAAAAATTTAAGTTGATACCTGCGCTGATCACACGGTTTGGCGTATATGTATTACCGGTAGTTCCGTTGAAAGAACCGTTAACGTTCATCCCTTTTCTCTTAGAGAAGAAATAAACATTCTCAGCACTTACATAAACACGTCCACCTGAAGAATTGATCCTTGATAACAAAGTGCGTGGCAGGTTGTAGGCAAGGTTCAGATTATTTACGCTCAGGTAAGAAGCATCAATCAACCACCTGTCAGAAGCTGCATCAAATACGCCTACTTTACCATTATCCATTCTTGGTACAGTGGTAAGATCGCCTGGTTTCTGCCAGCGGCTAAGGATATCTGTATGAAGTGCAGTACCATAACTTCCTGCATTCATCAAACTTCCATAAACACCATCATATACCTGTCCGCCTACCTGATAAGTAAGCAGGAAGCTGAATGAGAAATTTTTATAGGTCAGCGTATTCTGGATACTTCCATAAAAGTCAGGAATTGCAGAAGTTCCTGTGTAGAAATACTTGGCATTGTTGATATCAGTTGTTACTGTATCTGCCTGGCCATTTCCTTTATCAATGATACGGCTGTTTGCAGGGTTCCATGTATTGAAAGAATACAAAGCAGCACCATCAGCAGGATCAACACCATAAAAATGACGTAGCCAGTAATCATAAATTGAATGGCCTTTCATGATCTTTTTGGTACCGTCAATGATCTCCTGCCTGTTATCAGGCATTTTGGTCATTTCATTTTTGAAGCTTGTCCAGTTGATACCCATGTTCCAGTTAAAGTTCCTGTTACGGATGATATCTCCGCTCACCTGAACCTCAATACCATTATTGACCATGCTACCGATGTTCTGGTTCACTGCAAGCGTTCCACCATTGGTACCACCATTTGATAATGGCTGGGGCACACTGAAGATCAGTCCATCAGTTACCCTGTTGAAATAGTCTATGGAACCGGAAAGCCTGTTTTTCCAGAAACCGAAGTCCACTCCGAAGTCAAGACTTTTTGCAGTTTCCCAGGTAAGTTCTTCGTTTGCAAGAGAACCCTGTACAAAGCCAGGTTCCTGGGCATTGTTATAACCAAGGTTATACAAAGCCTGGTATGGATAATAACCCAGACCACCATCGTTACCTACTTTACCATATGATGCTCTCAGTTTCAGCTGATCAACCCATGACACGGTGAAGAAAGCTTCCCTGTCTAAACGCCAGGCTATACCGGCAGACCAGAAATTATCCCAACGGACATTTTTATAAAACCTTGAGTTGCCATCTCTCCTGAAAGATCCGCTGACAAAATATTTACCATCAAAGTCATAGTTGATCCTTGAAAGATAGCTTTCCAGCCTTGACCTGTCAGTTTGAGAGGTGAGGTCATTAATAGTTGAAAAGTTTTCAAGTTCGGTATTTCCATCAATCACCTGACCCTGTGCAAATCCATACAGGTAGTTGTACTTCAGATCATAATTTTCATGACCAGCCAGCACGGATAGATTATGGTCACCGAATCTTTTAGCATAATTCAACAACTGGTTGAATGTATAGCTTGTGGTTTTTGTTGAAGTACGTGAAGAGCGTCCTGCCGGAGCACCATCACCCACCTGCTTGTTCTGATAACTTTGTCCCAGGTAATCCTGAAGGTCCATACCGATATTGGTAGTGAAATTCAGTTCGGGCGTAAATACGATTGTACCATATGCCCTTGTGCTTAAAATATTCCTGTTGAAAAGATTTTCATTCCAGAGATTTTCTGCAATTGCATGACGGCCTGTATTAAAAGGACGGGTTGGTAAACCTATTGAAGTGAGGTTACCAAAATCGTAGAACCTCTGTCCGTTCGCATCAAGCAGGTAAGCACCTGTTGTCTGGTTGTGGGCATAAATAGGATAAATAGGTCCCATGCCGCGTGAAAAATAAAATGGATTCACGATACCACTACCGTCATTTGCCTGGTTTGAATTCACCATTGATCCGGATAGGTTAAACCCAGTTTTGAACCAGTTAGTGGCTTCTGTATTTACTGAAACACGGCCAGAGAATCTTTTGAAATCTGAATTGATCAAAAATCCTTTTTCATTGGTATAACCAAATGAGCTGTAGAAATCTGATTTATCTGTACCTCCATTATAATTAATGGCATATTCCTTACGTGATCCAACACGGGTAGCAGCGCCAGACCAGTCCAGGTCATCGGCCCACAATAACTGGGCATTGGGATTCAATGTTCCATCAGTTCTTACAATATCATTGTTAGCTACATTAAACGGATTATAACCAAGCAGGTTTTTGATGCCATTGGTTGCGGTCTGGCTTGCGGTGGCAAGAGGAGTGGTACCGGAATAAGCAAGACTGTTACGGTAAGACTCCCACATCAATGGATAATATTCATATGGCCCTACTCTGTCGTATTCAGGTAAACCACGCTGGCTGAAACCATGCGTCATTTTGAATGAAAGCTGGTTGCGGTTCTTTCTTCCTTTTTTGGTGGTGATAATGATCACACCATTGGCACCACGTGAACCATAGAGCGCAGAGGTAGAAGCGTCCTTCAGAATGGAAAGAGATTCAACATCATCAGGATTGATATTGGCAAGGCCGCCATCATACACCACTCCATCAACCACGATCAATGGAGATGCGTTTGCACTGTAAGATGTATATCCTCTTAAGCGGATACCAGGACTGGAGCCAGGCTGTCCGTTTGATGCAGTTGTCTGGATACCGGGAGCGGCACCAACCAATGCATTGGTAACATTCATCAGCGGTCTGTTCTCCATATCTTTTGCTGACACCTGGGCTGAAGAACCGGTGTACTCACCCTTCTTGGCAAGACCATATGCCACTACTATCACTTCATTCATATCACCGCTTACAGGTTTTAGCTGGGCGGTTATTGATGATTGATTGACAATAGACACTTCCAATTCAATAAAACCAACTGAAGAAACCAACAAAGCGTTGGAGTTTGCAGGAACGTTCAGTGTAAATGTTCCATCTGAGGCTGTAGTGGTTCCCAACCTGGTTCCCTTTACGGTTACTGAAGCCTTGGGGATCCCGTTTCCACTTTCATCTGTAACTCTTCCTGACACAGAACGGTTCTGTGCAAGTAGCTGGGTGGTGATACATAGAAATCCCAGCATGAGCATTAGCAGTTTTCTCATTGTTTTTGACTTGTTTTGATTAAGAAAAAAATTTGTGGAATAGAATGGTTAGAAGGGATTAGTTCTTAAAAAGCTATTGATTTTAGAAGACTTCATAAAGAATATAAAAGCTGCTCGAATATAATGAGCGGATGAACACAATTATGTAAGCAGGTTAGAATTTAAGATGAACGGTCATTTTTGCCCGATGAAAATCCGGATTGACATTTTAAAATGACACAAAAAAACCCGCTTCAATTGAAGCGGGTCTATATAAGCATTTGGAAGTGATTATCTGTTCATTACAATCCTGTAGTTGGTAGAGAAGTTTCCGGCTACAGCACCTGTTGAAGGATCTTTTGCAATGGCATCAATTCTTACTGTAATGGTATTCTCACAGCTTGAGAAGGTACTTGCAGAACCGTTGGTCCTCATCCAGAGTGCATAGGTAACACCACCTGAAACTACCAGTGCACCGGTATTTTGTTCAGGAATGGTAACCTTGAATGCGGCCGGATTTGTCCAGTCAAACTGGGCATTCACACTACCACCATAATCATACAGGTTGGCAATATCAGCTGTTGCTTTCATTGAACCGGTAGATACGATATTTGATAAGGTAGTGGTATATGGACCCCAGCCTACAGTACCTGATGATGTATATTCAAGTGTATTATCATAGTCTCCTGCAAAACTGTTGAAGTCAACATCGCAATATTTGCGCATGATCAACCTGTAGCCTTTCCAGTAACTATTTACAGGAATATCTCCACCGGTAATTTTGATAAATAAGGTATCGATCCTGGTAGATGAACTGTAACCAGAAAACAAACCTGTTATTTCAAGTGTATCGAGTGTTTGTCCAGCAGGTATTGTAATAGATGTAGGTGCATTATACTGTTGTCCCGCAACCGCAGTATTGGAAGTATAAGATAATTGCACTGTTCTGTCAACACTTGAAACATTAGTTACTCCAATTGGAATTTTAAATGGTTCATTTGTGTTCCTTACATAATATACTGCTGCTGTATCGGCAGTGGCCCTAACATTGAATTTTACGAAGTCGGGGGCTACAATGTCCTGGTCGACCACATAATTATTCTTTTTACAGGAGTAGGCACCAAGTACCACTACTGCTGCAAAGGTTATTTTCAAAAATGTTTTAGTCATGTTATTTCTTATTTACTTACTGGATTATTATGGGTTTTGGTCAGCCGGTGTCATGTTCACGTTATTATCCAATTCCCTTTGAGGTATACGCATAATCATTCTTGGATCCTCGGGAGAAGTTGTATAAACACCAGGGTTAAAGTTTGGTGAACCATGGTTACCTGGACCTGTAGGCCTGTTTAAACCTTGTTTCAATCTCTTGATATCAAGTAAGGAAAATCCTTCACCCCATAATTCAATCCTTCTTTGCAAAAGAATTTCATCAATCAATCCCGAACCGGTTAAGCCGGTTGCAGTATAGGAAGGGTACCTGGATTTAACCAGTGTTTCCAAAGCGGCAATAGCAGGACCGGTCTGGCCCTGACGGGCAAGTGCCTCCGCTTCTATCAGGTACATTTCCGCAGCACGCATATAGAGATAATCAGCAGCCCAGCTTCCTGCTACAGGTACCTGGTGTTTCAGTTGATTGTATTCAGGGTTAGAAGTTGTACCTGTACCTGGAGTTTTGAAAACATTCTTTCTTACATCACCTGCAGGTATCTGATCGTATAAAGCTTTGGTGATCTTCTTTTGTTGTCCAAGTGCTGCATAACCACCTGTACGAATATCCATATGTGAAAAGAAAGAAGCATAGATTGTAGCCTGGGAGGCAGGGATGATAGAACCCCACATCCACTCAGGATTAGCAACTGATGAAAAAGCTGATGGAGCTGTGTATTGTGCAGAGGTCATCAATGTATATCCCTGGCGTGCCTGAACCGCATAAGCTGCTGCAGTAGCCCAGTCTTCCATTGTTAATGCAACCCTTGCACGAAGTCCTCTGATTGTGCTCACATCAATATTTGATTTAGCAGCACGTGGTTTGCCATTTAAAAGGGTTTCTGCCTGTGTCAGATCTGCAGTGATCCTGTCATACACTTCCTGAACAGTACCACGGGGTCCTCCAACAGTTGTATCACTCAAATAAATGGGTACTCCAGGCTTGGATTCATTGCCCTTATAAGTTTGCTGAAAATAATTCACGAGGTAGTAATAAGCATAAGCCCTGATACCAAGTGCTTCACCCTTTACGGTTTCCTTTTGCGCTTCGGTTGCATCCTGAACACCATCAACATTATTGATCAGTGAATTGGCTTGCTTGATAATGCCATAAAATCTTACCCAGGCATCATCGGAGTTACTGCCGGTAGTAGCCAGTCCCCATGCAGTGTATTGGTAAGTAGTATTATACCAGCCATAACCCTGAGTATGAACCACCATATCATTACCCATAAGATCGCTCATCAGGTCGTACGACTTCTGGCCATAATCTGCGTGTCCGCCTCCACCAATTCCAAAGTCATAAATTTCAACGTAGATACCTTCCAGGGCTGCTGAAACAGCACTGAACCTGCTGAAGATCTCTTCCTCAGAAGCGGCATCAGTGGGCCTCGTTTCGAGGTAATCTTTTTTACAGCCCGCGATGACAATTACCATCAGGGAGGCTGCTATAAATAATATTTTTTTCATTCTTACTTTCATTTTTTTATTGAAGAGTTACATTAAGACCAAAAGTTAAAGTGCGGAATGGAGGATATGTGGCATCCGCAGTTCCTGCAAAAGCACGCTGAGGATTCATACCTTTTTTAGCTGTGAACAGATATGCATTATCCACACTCGCAAAAACGCTGGCACCATTCAGATGTAAACGGTTGGCAAATGAATTGGATAAATTATAACTCAGCACGATGTTCTTGATGTTCAGGAATGAACCATCCATCAGCCACCTGGTAGAAGCACCATCCTGTCCACCGATAGCATTCTGAAGTCTGGGGACGTTGGTAATGTCACCGGGTTTCTGCCACCTGTTAAGGATATCCGTGTGAAATGCTGTTCCTGCAGAACCACGATGCATAAGCGCTGCGTAGTTTCCATCATAGAACAAACCGCCATAACCAAATGTTGCCATGAATGATAATTCAAGATTCTTATAGCTTAATGAATTTGTGATACCACCTGCGATATCAGGTAATGCTGAACCATGGAAATAATAAGTAGCGTCATTGATCGTATTAGTTAGCACTCTCTCGCCAGTAGGCTTTCCGTCAGTGCCCAATACATCTTTATAATAAAGCGCATCACCATTGGAAGCATCAACACCGGCAAATTCGCGAAGCCAGAATGCAAAGATGTCATGGCCTTCCATTAATTTTTTAGTACCGCTGATAATACCCTCTTCTGCCTGGATTGGTGGAAGTTTGGTGATCTCGTTTGTGAAATGTGTAAGATTCAGATCAATTCTCCAGTTAAAATTCCTGGATTGAACTGCGGTATAACCCAACTGAAGTTCAACACCTGAATTCTGCATGGTTCCGATATTCTGCCATACACTTGAATAACCGGTTGACACAGGCAATGGCACATCAAATAAAAGGTTATCTGATTTACGGATAAAGTATTCAATTGTACCCTGTAAACGGTTGCGGAATAAAGCAAAGTCAACACCTGCATTCAGGATGCTGTTTGTTTCCCACTTCAATCCAAAATTAGCTGGTCTGGTAGGAGCGGAATAGGTTCCGTTACCATTTGCATAATAATAAGATCTGTAAGGATAGAATAATCCAATATCATCATTACCCTGCTCACCATAGCTAGCCTTTAATTTCAGTTCATTGATCCAGGCAACATTGCTGAGGAAGGCTTCCTGTGAAATTCTATAGCCGATACCCGCTGCAAAGAATTGACCCCAGCGAACATCTTCGCGGAACCTTGAAGATCCATCAGTACGGAAACTTCCCTGGAAAAGGAATTTTTCTTTATAATCATAGTTAATATTGGCAAGATAACTTTCAATCCTGTGATCGGTTTGAGCAGAGCTGGCAGGACCAAAAGGTTCTGTTCCGTTATCAAGTTCTGTCTGACCAGGGAAAAGGAATCCTGAAGCATTTGCAGATACATAATTGTACTGGTATTTGTAATTCTCATGACCAGCCAATGCTCTGAAATTATGGTCGCCAAAATCTTTAGCCCAAGTAAGAATCTGGTTACCGGTAAGAGAAACCTGACGGTCGAATGTTTTTGTTGACCTTCCACCATTTGTATTTAATGGAGGATTGGTTGGTGCAGCATCACCATATTGGTTATTCTGATAATTTGTTTGATTGTCAGCCCAGTAATTCAAACCAAGGCTTGCTCTGAAACTGAAGTTTCTGAGGAATTTTATTTCACCAAAAACATTGGCATTACCAGTTGTTGAATTAGTGGAACGTTCATCAAGGTCAAGGGAACCAAGGAGATTTGATCTGCCCGCATATGGCCTTGTACCCATTTGTGCAGGTGTACCCCAGTCAAGAGCAGGTTTACCGGTAGCAGGATCAATTACGAAATCACCAGTAGTCAGATCACGCTGCCAAACCGGATAGATAGGCCCCATTTGTCTTGAATAATAGAACGGGTTGGTTGTTGCAGTACCACCGTTAGGCACTACATCATTTCTTGAAAAAGATCCATCAAGATTAACACCGGTATTCAGCCATTTTGTAGCCTGGGTATTAACATTCATACGCAGGTTATACCTTTTGAAGCCAGAGAATTTGGCAGTTCCCTGTTCATTCAGGTAACCGGCAGAAAGGAAGAAATCACTTCTGTCAGAACCACCTGATACATTGAAATTAATATTTGTACGGGGAGCTGTTCTGAATAATACATCGCTCCACGAATCGTTCCACAATAATTGAGCGCTTGAGTTCAACATTCCTGTAACCGGATCTACTAACTGGTTGCCCGGAACGTTATACGCATTATATACAAGTCCGTTCGGACCCGTTAAAACATTGGAAGCGGAAACCCCCGCCTGGGCAGGTGTTTGTCCCTGTGATATATAGTTATTCTTGTAAGCTTCCCAGAACAATTCATAATATTCTTTGGGTCCTACCCTGTCATATTCAGGAATACCGCGGGTCATAATACCCTGGCGGATATTTGCTGTAGTAACCAATTGTCCTTTTCTGCCTTTTTTTGTAGTGATCATGATCACTCCGTTTGCAGCACGTGAACCATACAGGGCTGCAGCCGATGCATCTTTCAATACTGTAATGGATTCAATTTCATCAGTTGAAATGGAATTGATGGGACCATCATAAGGAATACCATTTAAAACATAAAGAGGAGAACTGCTCGCATTAACGGAACCAACACCTCTGATATAAATGGCAGCTCCGCTTCCGGGTGCACCACCACCATTGGTTGCAATGATACCTGGCACCAGCCCTTCCAGGGCGCGGGTTACTGATGTAACCTGTTGCTTTTGCAGTGTTTTGGCAGTAACTGTATTCTCAGATCCTGTAAAAGCAGTCTTTCTTACAGTTCCATAAGGAACTGTAACCACAACTTCAGTCATGGTATCATTTTCTTCCAGTAAACTAATTGAATAATTAGTCTGGCTTCCAATAGTAACTTCCCTGGTCTGAAGACCAACTGAAGAAATAACCAGCGTCTGTGCATCAGACGGTACACTTAAAGTAAAGTTTCCTTCACCATTGGTAGTGGTTCCTACAGTCGTACCTTTTACAGTAACACTTGCATTGGGAACACCTACTCCTCTGTCATCTGTTACTTTACCAGAAATGGTACGATTTTGTGCCAGTAGCTGCGCACAGAACAGCAGCATGCCTAGCATAAAGAGCAGTAATCTTCTCATGTTTACTTAATTAATAATGGTTTAATAGATAATTGATCGAAAAAATGCCTAACCCCGGCATTAAACAGTCCAATAAGTATAGATAGACCAAACTCATTTGGTATTAGCTGCACGAATTTAACGGTTGGACAACAATATTTTTAGATTTTCTTAATAAAATGATTATTACTCAGCAGTTTACTTGAATATTGATAAGCGGTCAGAGGCTTGTCCTGAAGGTGGATTACTCATTAAAGT
>CAMPIQ010000024.1 GCA_946886475.1 uncultured Chitinophagales bacterium
ATTTATGTGTATAGCCCGGTGCCAACAGAAGGATCGGACATGTACAATAAAGTACTTGCAACAGGATTCAGGTTTCCTGAAAAACTCGAAGACTGGATCAGCCCGCAATGGGAATCATTTGACCTGCGGAAAAATCCGCTTACACCATGGCTTACTCCACAAATGATTGACAGGATCAAAGATTTTGAAACTGTGTTGAACAGTTATTATCCAACAGTTTCAGATATCCGTTTGTCGCCTTTTAAAAGAAAACTGATGCGGGTAGCTTCTTATACAAGGTATAAATCCGGCATATACCGTAAACCGTATGAACTAAAAGCATTGCAATTGATCTGGAAATACAGGCAACCTGAAATTGAGGGATTTTAAATGAGAGCACTGGTAAAATATATCATGGCCCGCACTTACAGGCCTCTGCTGGTGAAATATCTTTCTTCAGTGAGAACCTATTCCTACGCTGGTATACATCTTGAAATACCACCGGAAGTTTTTCATCCCGGATTTTTTTTCAGTACAAAATATTTGCTGGCATACATCAGGCGAAGGAAGTTGCATGATAAAACTTTTCTGGAACTGGGTGCAGGCAGCGGACTGATTGCCATGTATGCGGCCAGGCAACATTCAAAAGTTACCGCTACGGATATCAATCCTGTTGCTATTGAATACCTCAATAAAAATGCAGCCTCCAATAAAGTAAATCTTGAAATTATCAGTTCTGACCTGTTTGAGCATATTCCGGCTCAAAAATTCGACTGGATCGTTATCAATCCGCCTTATTATAAAAAAGATCCTGTTACACATGGTGATCATGCCTGGTTTTGTGGAAGGAATGGCGAATACTTTCGTAAATTATTCAGGGCACTGGGAAATCATATCCACCCGGCATCGGAAGTGATCATGGTTCTATGTGACGGCTGTGATATTGAAATGATCCGGCAAATGGCGGCTGAATATTCATTTGTATTGCAGTGTGAACAATCAAAGGATACAATTGTAGAGAAGAATTATATTTTTTCAATTATTCCAAAACATTGAAAACGGTTACCAACCATAATACCATTGATCAGGAGAACCAGGTAACAAAGCGTTTCCAGGATCTTTATAATGCGTTGAGAGAAACGGAAAACAGGATATGTTCAGATGAAGAACTATCCAGCCTGCCTGAAGTTGATGCCCGGCATATGTACCATGAAGAATGGATGATTCGCAGGTCTTCTTTTGAGCGGCTTCGGAAATACCTCGCACATAAAAAAGGGCCGCTTCAAATGCTGGAAGTAGGTTGTGGTAATGGCTGGCTGTCGAATGGATTATCCATGATCAGCAATTCAATGGTAACCGGAATTGATATCAACGCACTGGAAATTGAACAGGCAAAACGGGTTTTTAAGAACAGGGATAATCTTTCGTTCATATTGGGCGATATCAGGTCGGCCGGTATATTGCCTTCTTCAGTTGACATCATAATATTTGCAGCCTCTATACAATATTTTTCCAAGCCCGATGAGGTGCTGGTTCCCGCATTTGACCTGTTAAGGCCTGATGGAGAGATACACATTATGGATACCAAATTTTATAAACCGGCCGAAGTGGTAAAAGCTAAAGAAAGATCTGCTTTTTATTTTCAGTCACTGGGGTTTGACGAAATGTGCCAGGCTTATTTTCATCATGATATCAACAGCCTGGAAAAATATGATTACCGTATTATGTACGATCCCAATCATTTGTTCAATATAATACTGAAAAGAAAGGATCCTTTTCACTGGATCATGATCAAAAATAAATGAAGGCTCAGTCTTTATATCATACTTATCAAAGGTACAGGACCTTAAAAACGCATAGGATCAGTGCACTTCCCATTGTTATTCTCATGCCGCACAGCGCCTGCAACTGCCGTTGTGTGATGTGTGATATCTGGAAGGACAATAAGAACCTGAAACAACTGAATGAAGAGGATATTTCCGGATTGCTGTCAACTTTAAAAGACCTGGGAACAAGGCAGGTGCTGATGTCGGGTGGAGAAGCATTGATGAATCAGCATTTTTTCAGGCTTTGCCAAATGTTGAAGCAACTAAAGATCAGGATCACCCTTTTATCCACCGGTTTATTGATCAACAGGTATACTGATCCAATTTTGAAATGGGTTGATGATCTGATTGTTTCTTTGGATGGAGACGCGTCAACCCACGATGCCATAAGAAACATCAGCGGTGCTTATGCAAAGCTCAGTGAGGGTATCAGGGGGCTGAAGCAAAAACAGCCGGACTACCGTGTAACATCAAGAACCGTAATACACAGAATGAATTTCAGGAAATGGTCGTCCATTATTCAAAGTGCAAAGGAAATGGGTATAAACCAGGTAAGCTTTTTACCTGCTGATGTAAGCAGCCATGCATTCAACAGGGAGGTGTTGTGGAGTGAACAAAAGCAACATGAGGTGGCGCTGGAAATTCAGGAGCTGCAGGAAATGCGGGATGTATTGGACCAGCTTTTTACAGATCATAAGGAAGATTTTGAAAATGGCTTCATAGCTGAATCGCCGTCCAAACTCAATCTTATTTATTCATATTACAAAGCTTTACATGGCCTTTGCGAATTTCCGGCTAAGAAATGTAATGCACCCTGGGTGTCCACCGTTATTGAAGCTGATGGAACCGTGAGGCCCTGTTTCTTTCATGGTTCACTGGGAAATATCAGGGAGCAAAGCATTGGTGAGATCCTGAATGGGAGAGGAGGCATGAAGTTCAGGAAGGAGCTTGATATGACGACCAATGATACCTGCAGGAAATGCGTTTGTTATTTAAACCTGCCCGTAACTACCTCACCCGTTTAAAAACCGTTCATGAAAAAGATCGTTTTTTCTCATTCTTATTTTTTACGCTTTGACCCCAAGCAGTGGAAGACCGCGCAGCCTTATGCACCGCTGGGTACCTTATATGCCGCAGCGCTGATGAGAAAAAATGGTTATGATGTTTTTGTTCATGATGTAATGTTTGCCTCCGGGCCATCTGAAATTGCGGATACTTTAAATAGTGTGCAGCCTGATTTTTTTGTGATCTATGACGATGGGTTTAATTACCTCACAAAAATGTGTCTTACCAATATGAGGGAAGCCGCATTTGAAATGATCCGGATGGCAAAGGCAAGAGGTTGCAGGGTTATGGTATCAGGATCGGATGCCACAGATCATTATGAAAAATACCTGACCGCAGGTGCTGATTACGTTATGCAGGGTGAAGCGGAAATTACATTGCTGGAAATATGCAATGCCATAACGGCTGATAAAGACCTGAATGCTATTCCCGGTCTGGCCTGTGTTCAGGATGGCAAAATTGTAAAAACGGCAGGCAGGCAGGTGATAAAGGATCTTGACAGTTTGCCCATGCCTGCATGGGACCTCATTGATTTTGGACCTTACAAAGAAATGTGGCAAAAAAGTAAAGGCTATTTCTCCATCAATATCGGTACAACAAGAGGATGTCCATTTAAATGCAACTGGTGTGCGAAACCAATTTATGGGAACAGGTATAATGCACGTTCGCCTGAAAATGTGTTGCAGGAATTGTTATGGCTTAAGCAACATATAGGTTTTGATCATGTATGGTTTTGCGACGACATATTTGGTTTGAAACCAGGCTGGGTCAGCCGTTTTGCCGACCTTATTGAAAGTTCAGCCCTGCAATTTGGATTTAAGATCCAGTCGAGGGCCGACCTGCTGGTACAGGAAAATTATGTTGAAGCATTGGCCAGGGCAGGCTGTGAAAATGTATGGATGGGTGCTGAAAGCGGTTCACAAAAGATCCTTGATGCCATGGATAAGGGTACAACCATTAAACAGATACGTGATGCCACACTTCTCCTGAAACTCCACGGGATCAGGCCATCCTTTTTTATCCAGTTTGGCTATTTGGGCGAAACACGGGAGGATATTGACCTGACCATCCGGTTAATTCATGAACTGATGCCTTACGAGATCGGTATTTCGGTTTCTTATCCATTACCCGGTACCCTGTTTTATGAAAAGGTAAAAGAACAATTGCATGCAAAGGCCAACTGGAGCGATTCTGATGAACTGGCATTGATGTTTCACAATACGTATACGCCTTCATTTTATAAACAACTTCACCGTTTTGTGCACAGCAATTACAGGAAACAAAAGGCCATAAATAATTTCAGGCTACTTTTCACCCAGCCGGGTAAAGCCAACCTGGATGTGATAAAGAAAGCGGTTTCGGGTATCTTCCTGGTTCCGGCAACTTTTATTTCAGGAATAAAGCTCAGGCATCTGGAAAAAGCAAAATGAATTCTGGAAGTATACATAATGAATCTGTGGCAGAAAAAGCATTTACCGCTCAATCTGTAAAATTTGATCTGTTGTATGAAAAGGATGCCATCATCCGGTACAAACGGAAAAGAGTAAGGGATCACATGGAACTATTTATTTCCGCCCCATCTGCCTTGCTGGAGCTGAATGCAGGAACAGGGGAAGATGCACTGTATTTTGCAGCAGGCGGGCACCAGGTGCATGCAACAGATATCTCTACGGGAATGATTGAGGTGATCAGGAAAAAATTGAATAGCCATACCTTTCCCGGCCATGTTACGCTTGAGAACTGTTCCTTTCATAATCTGGACAGTTTGCAGCAGCGGGGACCTTATGATCATGTATATTCCAATTTCGGCGGACTGAATTGCACACAGCACCTTGATAAAGTACTGGCTTCTTTGAACAGCCTTATCAAACCCGGTGGGTTTGTTACACTGGTGATCATCTCCAGATTTTGTCTTTGGGAAACCCTTCTTGTATTTAAAGGAAAATTCAAAACAGCCTTTCGCAGATTTTTCAGCAGGAGCGGAAGAAAGGCCCATGTGGAAGGCAACTATTTTCTTTGCTATTATTACCAGCCATCGTACATTATAAAAAACCTTCCGGATTTTGAATTGCAACAACTTGAAGGCCTGTGTACCCTAGTGCCGCCATCATACATAGAAGGGTTTGGCGAAAAGCATCCATCCTTCTTTTCATTCCTCCGTTCTCTGGAAGACAGATGGAAAGGCAAATGGCCCTGGAATAAGATGGGAGATTATTTTATTATCACGCTTAGAAAAAAGATCAATTAGTAATTGCTTCCATTTTTGGAACAGGCCTGAAACTTATTTCCTCTTTAGATCTTTCATTCAGATAATAGTATTTCAGCCAGCTGTAATATGCAATTGTTTTAGCCACCACAAATCCTTTTTTCCCATCGAGGAAGCCAAAATGGATCAGGTAAGATTTTAATGAGTTAAATACAGGAGAGCCAAACCTTTTGATATAACTGGCCTTTCTTCCCTCCATTGAATATTTTTCGGCGCTAAGCATGGCATAGTGCCTGGCTTTGGCTTTATGATCTGAATAATCCAGGAAACTATAATGGTCAATATACCCGTTCAATAATCTTGCATTCTTTTTTGATGTTTCCAGGTTTTCATGAATAAGGGAATTGTCCCACTGACAGTGCTCCCGGTTATATATACGCAAAACAGTTTCAAAGCCAGGTGTTCCAAACCTGATCAGTTCTTCTCCTATATAATTCCTTCTTTTGAATTTAAAGACCTCGGAGGTTGGTGTGTTGTCCAGATCCGGAAGAGAAGCGATGAGTTGTGGGCTGATCCTTTCATCTGCATCGAGCGAAAGGATCCAGTTATATTTTGCCTGAGAAGCTCCATAGTTTCTGGAGTGTCCATAGCCGGACCATTCAATTGAAAAGACCCTGGCTCCTTCGCCTGCCGCCAGTTCAACTGTTTCATCAACGCTTCCACAATCCACAATGATGATATCATCAGATATTTTTCTTGCGGAATGTATACAATTGATGATATTCTTTTCTTCGTTTCTTGTTATTATAACTACAGAAAGGCAATTCATTAATAAGTTGTTTTCATCTTGTTTTCGTAATTCCTGAAAAGTTTCACCAGGTTATTTTCATACTGGTGAATGAGCTTTTTTTGAAACTGTAAAGGATCAGGTTTAGCATAATTTTTCGACACATCCATTCCCATGATGATCCCACGGCGGTTCAATTTCCTCTTTTTTGTTTTAACAAGCCACCTTGAACGTGTTAAATTCATCAACCAGCTGTCTGTAACATTGCCCAGTGGATGGCTGAATAAAATTTCTATTGCTTTTTTTATAAGATTAGACTTCACTTCTTCCACATAAGAGATCCGCAGTACATGGTTGGGTAAAAATTCCCTGCTCCATTTATTTTTTTCAAAAAACTGTTTAAAAACCTCTATTCCCCTTAAAGGCAGAAGTGTTGCCACTTCTGTGGCGGTAAATATATTTTTTTCCCTGATCTCCGGAAATGCTTCATCAATATAGTAATTCATACAGAACCAATCTTCTTTTTTAAACAGAAAAGTGAATTTTTTAAAAATATGCATGAAAGTACGGGCCAGCCAAAGCCTGTTTTTCGCAGTTATTATAAAAAAATCTATATCTGAGCTTTCGTCAGCAAAATTTTTGGAAAGCGAACCTGAAATGGCAACACCGCGTACAAATGGGAATAAGGAGAGAAATCCTGCAATTTTTTCAGCCGTTTTCAATAACTGCCTGGCTTTTATGTTTCCCGACCTTCTTCGGCTTACCAGCGATGCGTTCTCCTGCAGCATATAAAACTCATCAAATTTATAGATCCAGTTTTCGGAAGTGAGGTCCTGCAAAGCGGCTGTAAATTCCTCCTGCGAACAATGGTTTCTTGAAAACTGGAAGATCTCCGACTGGGTAAGCGGATAATTAAAGATGTCAAAATAAGAAAGCGCAGCTAATATGTCGTGTTTGGTGCACAATTGTGGAGGATATTAATTATAAACGCATTTCAGGTGTACAGGGTTGCCATGGGCAGGGCAGGAAAAGTTTTGATGGAGAACGAATAATTTATAATTACAAAAGGCTATAAGTGAATATACCAAAAATTAAAAATCTATTGGGCCTTATTATGATGATCCACTATAAGCCTGTAAAATTTTTCGGATGATGCACTCCAGGAGTAATCCTTTCTGATCTTCATGCTGATTTCTGCAAGCAGGTCCTTGTTATACCTGCCTTCAAGAACTTCGGACAGGCGTTGCTTTAACAGTTCCAGGTCGCCAGGTTCAATATGGCCATTGCCGAAAAAGCTGAAGTCCTTCATGCCGCATGAGTTGGAACAGATCACAGGCACGCCTGATGCTGCGGCTTCCAGTGGGGGGAGTCCAAAGCCTTCGGCTTTGGAGGGATAAACAAAACAATGTGCTGCGCTATAAAACAATAAGAGATCTTCTTCGGGTATCACTGAAAAAAAATGGATAAAATCTTTTGCCTCCGGGTCCTGATCAACCATTTTTTTCAATCCATTTACTTTCAGACTCTGGTGACCCAGAAATACCAGGTGATAACCCTGTTTATGAAGGTCAAGTTGCTGGAAAGCTTTTACCAGCAACATATGGTTCTTCCTCGGTTCTATCCTGCTTACAAAGAGGATCATTTTATCGGTTCCATATTTTTCCCTGATCTTTTCCCTGGCAACTATTTTATCTACGGGTTCAAAGTATTTTTCATTCACCCCATTTGGCACCAGGTACACTTCATTTTCCGGCAGCCTGAAATATTTACTGATGGCATCTTTTGAATGTTGAGAAACGGTAGTTACAATATCTGCCTTGTGAGCTGAGCGTGAAAAAAGATAATTTTTGCTTGTACGGTATAGAACGGGGAATTCTGAAGGATATGTTTTGAACAGGAGGTCGTGAATGGTTACGATCTGCCGGCAGTTCTTGATCAGTGGAGAAACGTATTGAAAATGGGCAAAATTGATTTTGTATTTTTTTATGATGGAAGGAATGTCATAAGCAAGGCGGATATATTTTGACCTGCTGATATACTTAAGAAAGATAACATTTTCCGAACCTGAAAAACTTTGTTTCAGGTTCTCCACATCATAGGCTGCCATATACAACAGGATATTTTCTTTGTGCATCATGTGCTGATAGATCTCCCGGATAAAAGTCCTGGATCCCTGGTATTCCTGGTCAAACCAGTGAGCATCCACAAAGATTTTTATTTTATCGGTCATCAATAAGCAGCTTGATTAAATAAGTTAGAAATTAAAGGATGAACTACCAAGTTTCAGGTTGATGGCATTGTCATTTTTCCATCAAATTGATACATATGTTTTAAATAGATACGTATCTGTCTGTTGCTGGTTGGCTGAGAGGAAAAGAAGAGTGGAGAAAGAGAGCGGGAGCGAGGGAGGAACGGAGTGGCAAAAGAGAAATTAAAAAAGCGAAAGGCAATGCACACATTGCCTTTCGCTTTTTATCCTTTGATCAATGATGATCGCTATTGACAAAGCACCATGTTCACCTACTTCACCAGTTGAAATGCTGCTTCCTTCACATTGTCCGAACTGGTTCCGATCTGTACCCGGAACTCACCAGGCTCCACCACCCATTTCAATTCACTGTTCACGAATTTCAATTCATCCATACCAATGGTGAATTGAACATCTTTACTTTCACCTTTCTTCAAAAAGATCTTTTGAAAACCTTTCAGCTTTTTAACCGGTTGGGTAATGGCTGCAACCGGATCTACAATGTAAAGCTGCACCACTTCTTCGCCATCGTAATTACCACTATTGGTTACCGTTACTGTTGCGGTTATCTTTCCATTACCTTTCATTTCTTTACTGCTTAAACTGACATCACTATAACTGAAGTTTGTATAGCTCAGGCCATACCCGAATTCAAATAATGGTTGATTGGAAACATCAAGATAATTGGAACGGAATTTCTGCGTTTCCTTTCCTACCGGTTGGGGACGTCCGGTTTTTTTGTGGTTATAATAAACAGGTATTTGTCCTACATTTCTTGGAAAGCTCATGGTGAGCTTGCCGGATGGATTGTATGCTCCAAATAAAACATCTGCCACGGCATTGCCTGCCTCATGACCCAAATGCCATACCTGCAATAAGGAAGTAGCGAGCTCATTTTCCCTTTCAAGTGTTAAAGGGCGGCCACTCATCATTACCACTACCAGTGGTTTACCTGTTGACCGGAGTGCCTCCAATAGCTTTCGCTGGCTTTCGGGTAATGATATGTCCGAACGGCTGGCAGCTTCTCCGCTCATTTCTGATGCTTCACCCACAACCGCTACAATCACATCCGACTGGTTGGCTGCAGCCACCGCTTCATTCAACATTTGCTCAGGTGTACCCGGACCAATATCCACTCTTTCGCCAAACACATTTGCTCTTTTGGCAAGTACAGTATCATCAGTAATGTTGGCCCCCTTTGCATAAATAATATTTACTCCATTACCACCTACGCTTTTCATGCCTTCAAGAACAGGAACTGAAAGCGTATTGTCGCCACTAACTGCCCAGGTACCCAGCATATTTGATTTATTATTTGCCAAGGGTCCAACAAGTGCAATGGTACCGGATCTTTTAAGGGGTAAGGTTTGATTATCGTTTTTAAGTAATACAGTTGATTTGGTTGCAAATTCCCTGGAAGCAAGTCTTTTATCGGCACTCAGCACTTCTTTCTCAGCCCTGCCGGGTTTACAATAGCGGTAGGGATCATCAAATAATCCCAGTTTATATTTTGCTTCCAGAATTCTTCTGCAGGCATCATCAATTTGTTTTTGGGTAACCTTTCCTTCCTGTAATGATTTTTTTAGTGTGGTTAGAAATCCTTCACCCACCATATCCATATCCGTACCTGCTTTTAACGCCATGGCCGATACCGCCTGCAGGTCGCCACTTCCATGATCGATCATTTCATTGATGGAAGTATAATCTGTAACCACAAATCCTTTAAAACCCCATTGGTTTCTCAAAAGTTCTGTCAGTAACCATTTGTTACCGGTTGCGGGAATACCGTCAATTTCATTAAATGAGGTCATTACACTTCCCACTCCTGCATCAACAGCTGCTTTGTAAGGAGGGAGGTAATACTCATACATTTTTATCCTGCTCATGTCAACAGTATTGTAATCTCTGCCACCTTCCGCTGCACCATACAGGGCAAAATGTTTTACGCATGCCATCAATGTGTTATCGGCAGATAAACTATTACCCTGGTAACCTTTTACCATGGCTCTTGCAATCTGCGACCCGAGGTAGGGATCTTCACCGGCGCCTTCTGCCACACGTCCCCATCTTGGATCGCGTGCAATATCCACCATGGGTGAGAAGGTCCAGCAAAGTCCGTCTGCCGTAGCTTCTACCGCTGCAACGCGTGCTGTTCTTTCAATCATATTCATATCCCAGCTGCACGACAATCCCAGAGGAATAGGGAAGGTGGTTTTATAACCATGTATTATATCTGATCCAAAGATCAGGGGGATCTTTAACCGGCTGCCATTAACGGCAAGTTCCTGTGCCTTTCTTATTTTTTCCACTCCAATCACACCAAATAAACCACCAACCCTGCCTGACCTGATCTTGGTTTCCACATCTGGATTTACAACTGATCCGGTTGCTATACCTCCACCTGGTGTCAGCAGGTTTAACTGGCCTATCTTTTCATCTACCGTCATCTTCTTCATCAGGTCATTGACAAAGCTGTTCATCTTTGCAACATTTGTCTGCGCCATTGAAGGAATGGCAGCAAATAAAGCAGCGCCTAATAATAGTTGTCTGATCATTTTATTTTATTTAGTATTCAACTTGATTTCAAATTTAAATTTCCTGTGCGTTCTGATAAATGATACTGATCATTTTATCAGATAGGGCTCAATCTGTTTTTTCCAAATGGCATAACCCTTTTCATTCATGTGGAGCATATCGTTTATAAACAATTCCTTTCGTGGTTTGCCGTCAGAACCTGTCATAGGATCCCAGATATCAATAAAATGTGCATTGGACTGCGATCTTAAAAATTCTTTGATCAGTGAATTTCCGGCTATCAGTCTGTCTTTCATATGCCACCTCGACGGACTTGGCTTCATGGAAACAAAACTGATCACCACTTCCGGGTTGCTGTTCCTTATATCTGTAAACAATTGCTGAAACCTGTTCAATACAATTTCTCCTGTAATTGTATCTGAAGAAGCAATATCATTTTCGCCACAGTAGATCACAATTTGTTTCGGCATGTAGGGAAATATTATTTTATCCTCATACCGGATCTGGTCAGTAAGCGTTGAGCCGCCAAATCCTCTGTTGATCACTATAAAAGATGGGAAGGAATCCTGCAAGCCCTTCCACATAGTAAAAGAGGAGCTGCCAATAAAGAGAATTGCATTCTTCGGCGCAGGTGTAATACTATCCTTGTATTTAAATTTCTTAATATCATTCCAAAATGGGGTGGGTTCTCCCTGGGCATGCAGGCTGGTGACGGTGAACAGTAACGATACAAAGTATAAAAAGAAATGCTTCATTATTATTCGGATTTAAGTGTTTTACTTCTTTCAGAAATTCCATTTTCATTAATGGCTTCTATCTGAAAGTAATATGGTTTTTTACTATCCATCGATTTCATCCAGTATTCATTATTGGAATGTACCATGATACAGGTATATAATTTATCCGGGTCCGTTCCATAATAAATATTATAGGCAAAGGCATTGTCAACTGGCTTCCATTTGATGAATGCACTCCGTTTATCCTTTTCAGTGCGCAATACAATAAAGCCTTCCACATGTTGCGGAAGGGAACCATTGCCGTGGCCAAATACACGGAGCCCGCTGATGGCAAATTTACCGGTAGGCATGTGAATGTTTTCAAGTTTGATATACCTTGCCTTTACAGGTTTTACCAACTCAACATAATCGTGCGGAACATCTTTGCTGTTATTGCTTTTATCTGCCAGCACCTTCCATTTCCTGCCATCAACAGAATAATAAAGTTTGTACTGGTGATACTGCCCATTGAATTTACCCAGACGATTACTTTCCACATCCTGGTCGGCATAGTTGATCTGAACTGCATTTACTTCTGATACGCTGCCCAGGTCTGTCTGTATCCATTCTCCCTTATTTGAAGTTTGTGCGCTCCAATAGGTTTTAGTTAACTCATCAACTGCACCATTTGGTAAATAACCGCCAAGTGTGGAGGAAACCTGTACAGGCTTATTGTAATTTAAAAGCATCCATCCGGTAAAATATTTTGAGTTCTTATAAGTGGCAGGTTTATTCTTATCAACCGCTGAGGGTATGTAATGCGGGTAATCGCCGAAAGCTGTATTGCACCACATGCTTCCATCGCTGTCAAATCCTGTTGGCCACATGGCAATCCTTCTTTCAAAAGTGTTTTTTACGGAAACCACCGTGGTTGCCACATGCCACCATTGCTGGTCGTTATCCTTAAAGGTGGCACCGTGTCCTGCTCCTCTTACATATCCGCCCAGTTTCATACTTAATGGATCCGACATAGGTGTCCAGGGTCCGAGTGGACCTGATCCCACCAGCAATCCATCGGCATATCCACTGAATTCTGTACCGGGTGCCCCGTATTGCAAATAATATTTACCATTATATTTTGTGAGGTGCGATCCTTCAATGAATGGATCGAGGAAAGTATTATCCATATGTTCACCAAACCTTTGCCATCCATACCGCCAGTGTTCCAGCACATACATCTCTTTTCTTGTGCCTATCGGATCCATGGTTTTCCGGTCCAGTTCAATTCCATACATCGGGTAACGGTTGCTGCTGCCGTTATACATGTAAAATCTTCCGTCATCATCAGTAAAGAAGGAAGGATCCCAACCACCGATCTCAAACGAATCAACCAGGGGTTTCCATTCATTTGCTTTGGGGTCCGTACTCATCCAGATGGAAAAGTTATCTGTATAAGTAGAACCAAACACGATCATGGTATCACCAATGATACCTACACCCGGTGCACAAAGTTCATCGTAAGTTCCGGTATTCCAGGGACGCAAAAATTTTCTTGAAATGAATTTCCAGTTCAACAGGTCTTCACTCCACCAGTAACCCCATTGATTGGTGCTGAACAGGTAATAATCTCCTTTATAATTTACAATCACCGGGTCTGCTGTTGCCCTGTGCTTTCCCCATTGTGTAAAATTGGGAATGGGCGTATATCCATAATCTATGTTCAATGGATTGCAATAGGTTGTTTGGGCAAGTTCAGGAGACTGGGAATAGCTTGCGAATCGGATAAGCGTAAAAAATAAAACGAGAAGTGTTTTAGGCATGAATGATAGGTTGAGGATGTTTAAAAAGTCAAAAGTCGAAATTCAAAAGCATGCACCGGTTGTTACCTTCCTTAGTTTTATTTTTTTCTGTTCATTTGTTCTTCACACACCTAAACCCTGTATGTTCCAGTCCGGTGTCCGGTGATGATTTCATTCTGCTGGTAACGCGGTATCCTTTACAATAAGATGCATGGCAAAGAAAAGATCCGCCACGCACCACTCTTTTAGGCATTCCCGGTTCCATGGGATCGTAACTCCTGGAGGGTCCCTGTGGATTGCTGGAAGCATTTTCTTTTTGCGTGGTATAATAACCGGCATCATACCAGTCGCTGCACCATTCCCATACATTGCCTGCCATATCAAAAAGTCCGAATGCATTGGGTTGAAATGTTCTTACTGGAGATAATCCATAGTACCCATCCCAGTTAGTATTCCTGACCGGAAAGCTGCCCTGCCAGGTATTGGCTTTTGGTTGTTTGGTTTCCACCTCTTCATTGCCCCAGGGATATACGTTATGAGATGCGCCGCCTCTGGCTGCATATTCCCATTCTGCTTCAGTTGGTAATCTTTTGCCGGCCCATTTGCAATAAGCCATGGCATCGTCCCAGGAAATATGTACCACAGGCAAAAGGTCTTTACCAATGATGTTCGATCCCGCACCATGAGGTTGTTTCCAGTTGGCACCCCTGGTCCACGTCCACCACTGGCCTGCATTATGCAGATCAACCTGGTGATCCGGGGGTGTAAAAACCAGAGAGGAAGCTTTTAATAATTCATCATCCGGTTTTGGTGTGTTGGAAGGAAGTTGTTTCTTTAACGCTTCCCAGTCCACATCTTTTTCGGCTGTTGTAATATATCCCGTGCTTTCTACAAATTTTTTGAATTGGGCATTGGTCACTTCCGTTTCGTCCATCCAGAATCCGTCAACCGTTACCCTATGTTGGGGTGCTTCATCTGGTTTACTGTCCGCATCGGCTGCACCCATTAAAAAACTTCCGCCAGGTATCCATTTCATGCCACCGGTAGTGGAACCTTCTGTTGGTATCTCCTGTTTCGATGTTGATGCGAGCCTTGTAGATGTGGATGGTGTGCAGGCCATGGTGCTGTCCGTTGCTGGAATGCCCGCACTTTTATTATTTGAACAGCCCACGATGAACAAGGCAAGGAATGTGATACAATCCCTGGTACAAAAAGTTCTATGTTTATTAATAACTGCCACGGTATAAATTATCAAATCTGTTATTGATGGTTTTCTTTAGCGGAATCTGCAATCCGTTTGTTTCTTTTAGCCAGTTGAAAAGTTCATCTTTTAATTGTAAACCTATCTTTCTGTAACTGGTATCTCTTATCAGGTTATTCATTTCATAAGGATCGTTCTCAAGGTCAAATAATTCATTGATATCCCAAACGCCATTATAATAAATATACTTATAACGGCTGGAGCGTACCGCGAATGTAGTGGGTGTTTGAGGAAATGCGGACTCCCAGTAATATTCATAAAATACCTTATCTCTATTCCACCCGGCTGAGTTACCTTTTAATAGCTGGTTGAACGAATACCCCTGCATCTGCGATGGCTTTGCGATGCCTGCCAGTTCCAGAAAAGTGGGAGCCAGGTCAACATTCATCACAACCTGTTCCACTACTGAATTTGGTTTTACCATACCCGGCGCCCAAACCAATAAGGGAACCCTCATGGATTCTTCGTAAGCATGTCTTTTGTCAATCAGTCCATGTTCGCCAAACGAAAATCCATTATCACCCATATAAACCACCATGGTATTGTTTTCCAGTCCTTGTTCTTTCACCCAGGCTATCACCCTTTGCACGCTTTCATCAACCGCCTGTAATGTTTCCAGGTACCGGTGATAAAAATCATCGAAAGGAATGGTGCCATGAAACATATAATCCACCCCATGCCAGCTATACCTTTGTTTCCGCACCCATTCCGGAATATCCCGGTAGTTGACCTTAGTTTTAGGAGCGGTTACCGTGCCGTATGTTTTGCTGCTGTCAGTTACGGTTAAATACATGGAAGGCGGACAAATAATTTCGGTGTTTGCGTATTTCCCTTTATGCCTTTCTGCTGGTTGAAATTCTGCATGCACGCCCTTATGGGAGAGATAAACAAAAAAGGGTTTGTTCCTGTTCCGCATATTCAGCCAGTTGAGCGCATGATCGGTTAAAAGATCTGTAACATACCCGTCTTCGGCCTGCTTCACCCTTCTGCCATTGATATTGAAGGTTGAATTATAATAAGTGCCCTGTCCCTGGAAGCTTAGCCAGTAATCAAATCCGGGTTGTGGCTGGTCATCCGTATTGCCCATATGCCATTTTCCCAGGAATGCCGTTTGATAACCGTTCTTCTGTAAATATTGTGGAAAAAAAATCAGGTTGGATGGTAGTGGTGCATCATTATCTACAACGGTATGGGAGTGTGCATACTGCCCTGTAAGAATTGAAGCGCGGCTTGGTGAACAAAGTGCCGTTGATACAAATGCATTTTTTATGTGCGCCCCTTCACGTGCCATCATGTCCATACCAGGAGTTTCAAGTCCCTGTATTTTTTTCATGAAGCCCATGGCATCATACCTGTGATCATCTGCAAGAATATATATGATGTTCATCTTTTTCTGCTGTGCATGCAATGAGGCCGTACAAAAAAGGATGGTACATAAACCGGTTAAAAGAAAAATGAAATGTTTTTTGATCATGATCTTTCGTTTTTATTTCCCTGCATCAAATACTACATTCCTGATCAGGAATTGATGGGCAGGGTGGTTCAGATATTCATTGATGTATGGTGAATAAGTGCTGACCTTTATAGTATTTTTTTTAAAATCCATATCTATGATGCGTAGCCAGCCATTGCCTCCCATCACAGATCCTTTTACGCCCTCCTGGTAATTGGCCAGCATCTGATACACCGGGTTTCCGGATTCATTGATACTAACCAGCGTTCCCACACCTGTATTTAAAACATGTCCGGAAAAAACAAAGCGTATTCCGGGATGTTTTTTTACCAGTTTCTCCCAGATCTGTTCACCATCATTCACACTACTGTCGCCTTTATCCTTTCCAACCCCATATGCCTGTGGTCTCCACTTATCTCCTGGTCCCTGCCGGGTACTGTCGGAATACATATAACTATGTGTATTGATGATCACCGTTTTATTCGGATGATCTGAAATAATTTTACCGGCCCAGTCCAGCACCTCATTACGGGGACCAAATTCAAATGAAAAAACAAGCCATTTGATCTTCCCGGTTTCAAACAGGTAATAAACATTATCCATTTTTCCCTCTTCATATGCCGCACCAAAAAAAGGTAATTGCAACATATGGGAAACCGGGAAATACCGGTTGAACAGGTTTGTATTTCTTACATCTGCATATTTGCCTTCCGTGCTTCCCATATCATGATTTCCCGCGGCCAGTATATAAGGAACTTTGTTATCCAGCTTTGAAAATGATCTTTGAATGAGCTGCCATTCTTTTTCATTATTGTTTTGGGTAAGGTCGCCCTGTTGCAGCACCAGGTGAATGTTCTTTTGCTCCTTCAACAAATAACTGATCTGCGCTTCCAGCACTTCAGGATATTTTTCAGCATAGGTTTGCGTATCGGGTAGCAATACCATCCTGGCCTTGTGCATGCCCGGATTACAGGCCAGCATAAAACAACAGACAGCTAAATATATAATGGTCCTGTATATCATTAGGCCCTGCAATTATTTAATGTAAGGACTTTGAAATCCCAGTTTTTTCAATCCCGCCTGGATCTCAGGACAACTCATAAATAATTCCCATAACAAAGCGCTCCGGTAATTTTCCATCATCACAACTATTGGTCCCTGGTCAATGGCCAGGTATTTCTTTGGATACCATCCGGCTGTTTCGCTGAATGCATCGTAGAATCCATATGGACCATAAATACTGTCTTTCATATCATCATACCAATGTCTCATGGCCTGCTTCGATTCATTCGGGGTATATGGAAATGAGGACAGGGCCGCAGTAGGAGAGATCACTCCAAGATCCCTTTTTTCTGAAGGGGCATGTCCGGCATAACCTCTCATGGAATAGCTGGAGGTTAATCCCCAGCTTTCTGGTCCATATCCTTTGAAATTATTTGGATTGGTAACGCACCACTGGTAATTGATGAGTGCCTGGTTTTTATTTTCTTCCCAATAATCGGCATACTGGTCTTTTAATCCTCTCGGATCGAGGCCGAGGTAAGAATAATGTGCCCAGAATAAGGGGCCGCCATTTGGAGCATCACCCTGATGGTTTAACTGTAACCTGTAACCGAATTTTACTGTAGTATCGCGGATCTTTCCATTTTGTGCCCAGCCTTCGTGATATACTTCAGCAGGAACGCCATGTGTTGGAGAAGAAGCGGCAAGCACATACATGATCAGGCATTCATTATAACCGCGAACTGGAAAATTCATTTCCCATCCAAAATTGGGACTCCAGTGCCAGTACAATACATTCTTACCATTGCGGTACCAGTTGAAATCCACTTCTTTCCACAGTGTATCCACTCTTGCTGCCAGTGCTTTTTCTCTTGCATTGCCATCTTTAAAATATTGCCTTACACAAAGCAATCCCTGGATCATAAAGGATGACTCAACAAGGTCGCCGCCATCGTCTTTCCGGCTGAATGGTTTTACTTTTCCTGTTTCACCATTCCACCAGTGTGGCCATGCACCATGAAAACGGTCGGCCGTTTCCAGAAATTTTACAATGCGTTCGAGTCTTTCAATACCCTGCTCCCTGGTAATGAACTTCCTTTCCATGCCAACCAGTATGGCCATTACACCAAAGCCACCACCACCGCTGGTTACAATATGTTTATCATTTTGCGGATACACATTATCTACATGATATCTTTCTCTTGCCAGTCCGCTGTTTGGTTCGGCTCCATCCCAGAAATAATTGAATGTTTTTCTTTGCACGTCTTCAAATATTCCACGGTCCTTAACATCAGTGAGCACCTTTTCGGGTAATTTATTTGTGGGACCACAACTAACAACAAGAAAACAAATTGCTAAAGGTGTATGAAAATATCTCATGCTGTTATTTTTTTATAAATGAGGGCTTTGAAACCCGAGGTTCTGCATACCATTTTTTACTTCCGGGCAACTCATAAATAAATTCCAGAGTAATCCGCTCCTGTAATTTTCCATCATTACAATGATGGGTCCCTGGTCAATGGCCAGGTAGGAACTGGCAAACCAGGTCTCCTTCAAACTAAAGGCATCCTTAAATCCATACGCTCCCCATAACTTGTCGCCCAGTTTATAATAAAAGAATTTTAATGCTTTCATTGATTCAACAGGTGTGTATGGAAAAGAGGATAAGGCGGCAGTAGGCGCTATCACACCTCTGTCATTGGTGGGAGAGCTGGCCGTATATCCGTTTGGTATATCACTTGCCGTGAGTCCCCAGCATTGGTCGCTGTATCCGAAATGACCTGCGGGATTGGCCTTGCAATATTCATAATTGATCCGGGTATGATTGGTGTTTTGCGTTTCGTAACTGGCGTATGCATCTGTAAGATCATTTGGATTGATGCCAAGGAAAGAATAATGTGCAAAGAACAGCGGTCCACCAAGTTGCGGCCCCAGGGGCAACTGAATTCCATAATAAGTATTGCCATTGGCCATGGCGCCGTTTCTGGCCCATCCATTATCATAAACAACTTTAGGTATGGAATGGGTAGGAGAGGAAGCTGCCAGCACATAAGTAATGAGACATTCATTCCAGCCACGGATCTGCATATTCATTTCCCAATTGTAGTTGGGACTCCAATGCCAGTATAAAACGTTTTCATTGTTCTTTCTGAACCAGTTCCATTCCACTGCCTGCCAGATGCTGTTGATATCATTTCTTAAAGTGGTTTCAGCAGCATCTGTACCATTGAAATATTGTCTGGCACAAAGCAGGCCCTGTATCAGGTAGGAGGTTTCAACAAGGTCTGCTCCATTATCTTTTGTGCTGAAGGGAATGGCTGCACCTGTAGTTCCATTCAGCCAGTGTGAATAAGCACCATGAAAGGTTTGTGCATTATTTTTTAAAAAATGAACAATGGTCTGCATCCTTGAAAGTCCCTGTTGACGTGTAATGAAGTTCCGGTGTATGCCTGTAATGATGGCCATGATGCCAAAACCTGAACCACCGGAGGTTACGGTTTCACCCGATGTATTTCTTTCTCTTGCCAGTCCGCTTACCGGATGGCCAAAATCCCAGAAATATTTAAAGGTCTGCTCCTGCACTCTGGTAAGCAGTGCCTCATCATCGATCACGGGAAACTTATCTGTTGAATCGATCCTGGTGATAAGGTCGATATTAATATTATTCTGAAGCGGCCCGCCTTCTTTTGATTTCAATGAAGTGGAAACCGAAACGGTGTATTGTGTAAGCGGTTGAAGTGATGAAGATGGCTGAATAACGATAGTGCTGTCGTTATTTTCCATTGCATGGGTGTAATTAATGTTGCCACCGGATTTTAACCGGAATGTAATGGCATTGTTCACCGAAGCCTGGTTGACCGGCTTTGAAAATGAAAATTTTATTACGGGATGATACGATGAATTATAATAGGTGAAACCATTAAAAGCACCATCTACTTTTAATGCCATAAAGCTAAATGAAGCAGGAGGGGGAGGCGGTGGTGGCGGAGTGCTGCCTCCATTCTTTTTACAGGAAGATATTATGAACAGACAACAGCAACAAAACAGGAAATGTAAAGTCTTCATGTAAATAATTTCGTAAACAGGGTGAACTAAAACAAGGGAGAAAATAAAGGGCTGCCATCTTGAATGGCAACCCTTAAAAAAGAAAATTATTATCTGCCCAGCGCTTCTAATTTATATAGAGAATTGATCTCTGTGTCTGACAAAGGCATATTAAAGATCCTGAATTCATCAAGCAATCCGGTATAGTTCAACATCCAGCCATCAGGATTATTCCATGGTGTACCAAGATGTTGTTGAAATCCGCCGATGATCAGTTTTGATACATCGGTAAAATTCAATGGTCCTAATGGATTACCGCCACTTGTTCTGTCGGTAATGTTCGCCGGCAATGATCTTTTCAGGCCATTGAGATACACATTGAATTTGGATGTTGTGGCATTGTAGGTAAATGCAAGGTGTTTCCATCCGCCATACATGGAAGGCAGCCTGTTGTTCCCGGTTAATTCAGCCCACTGACCATTAAAATGAAATTTCACCAGCATGGAATCAGTAGGTCCGTTATTTCCTTCGATCAGCATGAACATATTACCCCAGAAATCACTGGTTCGGGGAAGCATGAAAACGGACTGGGCGCCACCATCATGCTTATCGGTATTGATCCACATGGTAATGGTGAAACTCTCCAGATCAGTAATGTTTGTGCCGGGTGTTGGATAAGAAACAAAACCATTGGCTGATCCTTTTAAAGCCTGTCCTTTACGGCCGGCTGTGAATGTAACATTGGTAGCTGTGCCATTGAGGTTATTTACACTGTCAATAACACTACCATCAAACGACCATTTAGCTACCAGTGCACCGGGAGCAATTTCGCTCGAACTGGTATAGCCGCCAATGGGCCTGATGGGTTTATAATCATTGATCCCATCCTTATCAGTACAGGAAAATAAAGTTGTGCTCAGGAGCAATCCTGCTGCACAGAGCTTCCAGAAATTTTTATTTGATAATTGCATAAAACTTTTTTTAGTAGTTATTAATAACCCGGGTTTTGGGTCAGTACGCCTGCACTCAGATCGATCTGATTCTGAGGTATCGGCATCAGCTCATTTTTACCAGCCTGGAATCCTTTAGGACCAAAAACAAGCGCACCGCGGCCCTGCCTGATCACATCAAAGAAGCGGTCGAACTCCATAGCCAGTTCCACTCTTCTTTCATGCCATATGGCTTCACGCAATTGTACTTTATCATTGGTAGTAACATCTGGAAGAATAGCGTTATTGCCACCTCTTGCTCTTGCTCTTACTGCATTCAATGAAGTTTTTGCCTGGGCGGGATTATTTAATTCATTGGCTGCTTCAGCATTCATCAGCAACACTTCGGCATAACGGATCACCCGGATATTCTGGTCTGCACCTTCTGTAAATCCTGACTGCCAGTAAGTGGAAGGCACATATGATTTCTGGTTATATCTTGGATTGTCACCTGTTGGCGGAACCACATCACCCTGCGGAGTTGTTTCACCCCTGAAAATGATGGTGGCATCTCTTCTTGGATCATCAGCTTCAAATGCATTTACCAGTTCAATAGTTGGAACATGGAAACCCCATCCGCCCCAATTGATGCCTCTTACACCCTGTACCTGTGAGTACTGGCTGTTGGTAGCACCGGGGATGCTTGGTAACTTCTGTGCCTGGATCTCAAAAATAGATTCCTGGTTATTTTCATTTGGGATCCTGAATGTTCCTTCAAAGCTGGGGAACAAAGAATAACCCATTCCCATTACCTGGTTTGTTTTGGCCAGAACATCAGCCCATTTTTGCTGGTACATGGCCACCTTTGCATGCAGGGCAAGAGCGGCACCTTTTGTAGCGCGGCCCACATCTGCAGGGCCATAGGTTTGCGGCAATACGGCTGCTGCATCAGTCAGGTCATTTTCAATGGCTGCATACACTTCTTCTTTTGAAGACCTTGGAAGATTGAATTCTTCCGGATTGGCAGGAAGATTCAACCGCAGCGGTACACCGCCAAAGGCACGCACCAGTCTGAAATAATTATAAGCGCGTATAAATTTGGCTTCTGCTATGTAACGTGATTTTAAGGTTGCATCCATTTCAATATCAGGAATATTGTCAATGATCTGATTGGCAAGGTTGATACTTCTGTATTGTCCAAGCCAGAAATCATTTACCTGACCTTCGGTGGAGGTATGTGTGAAATTATCGAAGTTGTTCATGAAGGTTGCATCGCCCGGACTGCTTCCTTTTTCCACTTCATCTGAACCCATGCTTTCAATGGCAATAGGAGCAAAGGCCACCATTTCCCAGGAACGGAGGTTGGCGTACATGGCATTTACGGCTTGTGTAGCATCCTCCTGAGTTTTCCAGAACGCCTGGCCGGGTTGCTGGGCCTGTGGCGGAACATCGAGAAAAGACTTTTTACAGCCTGTTTGGGCTACAAGTGCAATTCCTAAAACAACTGCAGAAGCATTTTTTAAGAATTGTAGTCTGTATGATTTCATAAAAATTATTTTTCAATGATTAAAAACTAACGTTAACACCGAAATTGTAAGTAGCCGATAAAGGATAAATACCATTATCGATTCCTGCATTGATCGGACTTCCACCACTCACCTCAGGAGTAAATCCGGTGTAATTAAAGAAATTCAAAGCATTTTGGGCATTCAGGTAAAAACGCACCCTGCTCATGCTCCAGCGCGATGTAACAGACGTTGGAAGGGTATATCCAAGTTGCACGTTCCTGATCCTGAAATAACTTCCGTCCTCCACATACCATGAATTGGGAATGTAATTGGTGCCGCCACCAATATTTGCTGAAGGATATTCAGCTGAGGTGCCTGCACCATGCCAGCGGTTGTCAAAAAAGTCCTTGCTGAAATTCTCTGAACCAAAACGAAGTCCTTTATTGGCATTGTACACTTCAACTCCTGCAACCCCCTGGAGGTCTAATGTGAGGTCGAACTGCCTGTAGGTAAAATTGGTATTTAATCCATAGGTGTATTTTGGATTTGGATTTCCAAGTACAACCCTGTCTTTGGCATCAATCACATTATCCTTATTGGTATCAACATACCTGAAATCGCCTGGTTTGGCATTGGGTTGTGAAGAACCGGATATCTCAGCCTGATTTTGAAAGATACCGCTTACCATCAAACCATAGAACTGGCCAATGGGCTGCCCTGCAATGGTACGGGTGCTTAACTGTCCGCCAGTTGCTGCAGCGCCTCCGCCATAGATGGGATTATTTCCGGTTACCACAGAAAGTACTTTATTTTCATTCACACTAAAGTTCCCGTTGATGTTATAATTGAAATGGGTATTGATATTATCGGTCCATCCCAGTGTAAATTCCCAGCCTGTATTTTCAAAATCAGCCTGGTTGCCACGAATGGAACTTCCTGCCAGACCTAATGAGCCAATCACCGGAATATCAAAAATGGCCTGTTCTGTTTTTCTGTTGTACCAGTCGATCTCAAAATGAAGACGCCTGTTCATTAAATTTCCTTCCAGTCCAATATCAGTACCAACGCCTCTTTCCCAATAGATCACAGGAGGAACTATACTGGTGATGCTCGCGCCCGGAGCCGGTTGTCCTCCAAAAATGGCGGTGAAACCTGCCTTGCGGTCCACTAATTGAACGGCGAGGTTGGCTGGAACTGCAGCATTACCCACCTTACCCCAGCTTCCTCTTAATTTTAAATAATCGAATGTATTCTGGTTGGCCATGAAGTTTTCATCTGAGATCACCCATCCTGCACCTATTGAAGGGAAATAACCCCAGCGTTCATCACCAATGAACTTAGATGAACCGTCTGCTCTTAAAGAAGCGGTTACCATATAACGGTTCATGAATGAATAATTCAGTCTTCCGAAATAAGATGCATAGGTAGCCAGGTCGCCACGGTCGGTAACCGTTCTGGGATTGGTAGTGGTATTTGGCCCGAGGCTTAAATAAAGATCTCCATCACTTGTTCTGGGAACATTATCTGCCGTAGCGCTGATGTTATAAGATTTATAACGCTGGGCAGACTGTCCTAAAAGGAATTTGAAGCCATGATCACCAAAATCCTTATCAAACGTGAGTGTGTTTTCCAGTATCCAGTTACGTACCTGCGCTCTTGATACAGAAAGTTTGCTGATATTATTGAACTGGATTGTGTTTCCCTGTGCGGAAGTATAAACCGGATTATAATTCAGCACTTCCCCTTCACCAAATTCACCTCCAAAGCTGGAACGGAAATTCAGGTTTCTGTGAATCCTGACCTCTCCAAAAATATTTCCTGTGGCCCTGTAGTTCCTTGAATTCTGGTCAAAGAAATCAAGTTGTATCTGCGGGTTATTGGTGGAGCTTCCAATTGGATAATCTGCAGGATCTCCATAAGATCCATCATCGTAGCGTACCGGAACAACGGGAGCTGCAGTAAAGGCCTTGTAAAATAATCCACCCGGAATATCATCCGATTTGCTGCCTTCCAGTACCGCTGTGTATCCCAATTTCAGGAAGCTGGCCACCTGGAAGTCGTTTTGCAATCTTGCTGTAACGCGGTCATAAACATGACCTTCAACAATGCCTTCCTGTTTTAGATATCCAAGAGAGAAATTGAACGTTGATCTTTCGCTTCCTCCACCAATGGAAATGTGGTGATTGGTGATCAGTGCATTTCTTAAGATCACATCAAACCAGTTGGTACCTTCTCCAAAAGCATTGGCATCAGGAAAAGGTGCAGTGTTGCCATTGGCTACATTCATTTCATTTATAAGCGTTGCATATTCGGTGGCATTGGCCATTTCTACCTGGTTGGTCACGCGTTGAACACCTACATAGCCATTATAGTTTACAGTTGTTTTACCACGTCCTTTTTTTGTTGTGATCAGCACCACACCATTGGCCGCCCTTACCCCATAGATGGCTTCACTGGAAGCATCTTTCAATACACTCAGTGTTTCAATGTCGGCAGGGTTTAAAAAACTGATATCATCAAACCATACACCATCAACAACATACAATGGATTAGGGTTGCCATACACACTTCCTACACCCCTGATACGGATCTGGGGTGAAGCCCCCGGCGCACCTGAATTGGTGATCTGTACACCCGCCAGTTTACCCTGCAGGGCACTGATTGGATTTACCGAAGCCTGTTTGGCAATCTCTTCTCCTTTCAATTGTCCGATTGAACCGGTTACATCAATTTTTCGCTGGGTGCCATAACCCACGATCACTATATTATCCATTTGTGAAGCAGAACTTTGCATGGAGATATTGATGCTTGTTCTGTTTCCCACGGTCACTTCCTGCGAAGCATAACCAATATAACTAAATACGAGAACCGCATTTTCATCTGGTACCAGGATGGAAAAATTTCCTCCTGCATCAGTGGTTGTTCCGGTACTGGAGCCCCGGATGGATACAGAAACCCCTTGCAGGGCTTCTCCATTTACACCTGTTACTTTTCCGGTTACCCGTATATCCCGGATCTCAAAATTGATATCGTTTCCCGCCTTTAAAACAATAAGGTTATTGTTTAGAATGCGGTAAGCGATGCCATTTTCCGCCAGTATCTTCTGAAGTACAGCATTGATATCTGCATCTTTTACATTCAGGTCGATCTTTGGTTTGTTGGCAATTACGGATTCATTATAAACAAAATGATATTCACTTTTCTTTTCTATGATAGATAAGGCCTTTTTCAGGTTGGCAGATTGAATATTCACCGTGATCTTATCCTGCGAATAGGTTTTTGCCGAAACCTGCAGGCAGGTAAGCAATAGGAACAGGCAGGTAAGCTTCATCATCCTTATCTCCTTTAGATAAAAGAGTTGTTTGATACTTGCAGTTTCATTTTCTCTTTTCATTTGTGTCTGTTATGTGGTTAATAATGGAAAACATTTTAAATAGTTAGTTTTTCAAAAGCTGGTTTTAAGAAGTATTGACATACATAGGTTAACGCTGTTTTATTCAGTAATTACAATTGAATCTGATTTGATGGAATATTTGAATGAGGTGGTCATTTGTAAAATGTCCAGTGCTTCCTGTATGGTTTCCTTTGTAAACGTGCCACTGAGTCTTTCTTTTTCTATTGATTCACCGGCAAACGCGATGTCCACACCAAACCATCTTTCCATTTTAATGGCCAGCTCCGCAAATGATTCATCCTGAAAAATAAATTTGTTGTCCACCCAGGAGGTCTCCACTATTGAATTGTCAACGGTATGCGTGAGACTGCTCAGCACAACCATTGGTTCTGTTCTTTTTCCCGGCAGTTCTTCTTTTATTTTGATATCATTTGCAACGATCAGTTTTTCGTTTGGCTTTAAAAGAAATTTTTCTCCCGGCCTTTCCCTGATCGTGATCTCTACCTCACCGCGCAGTAAGCTGGTCTCGGTTGTTTTTTCGTTGGGGTAGGATTTAACATTGAAAGCTGTTCCCAGTACTTTTATCTGAACACCATTGGCCTGGATGATAAAAGGTATCCTGCTTTTTCTAACATCGAAATAAGCTTCCCCGCTTAAATTAAGGTTCCGGTTGGTGATCCCGAACTTTTCGTTATAGTTAAGTTTGCTTCCTGCATTTAACCAGACAACCGTACTGTCCGGCAGAACCATTTGAATGCGGTCGCCCATCCTGGTAGATACTTCGCTGTTGAAAGTTTTATTGTGTACCAACACATCTGCGGGCTTCTTGATATTCAGTTGCCAGATCATAAATCCCACTGCTGCCATCACAAGAATGGTAAACAGGGTAGCCCACCTTTTTTTACTGCGGTCCTGATTTTCTTCACCGGTAACATCATACCATCCGGCAGGTGCACCGGTATACATTAATTCAATGCCTTCTTTCTGCTGGAGGGAATGAAGATGTTTTTGAAATGCAATCTCATCATCCCAGCTATTTGAATCTTCAGGCGCCAGCTTCCAGAGGTTTTCGATCTGCTCAGCTGAATAAACCAGCTCGGGATATTCTTTTATCAGTGATTCCAGCTCACAGATGTCATCCTGTGTAGCCTCGCCGGCGAGTTTTTTGGACAGTAAATTCCAGAATCTGTTTTGGAGCATGTGCAATGGTATGCGTTAAGGACAATGGTTTGTGGCAAATACCCCCAAAAGAGAAGTTATTTAGTTCAAAGTTCAAAACAGGGTGCGTTTTAAAATAGGAAAGTTGGCCAGCATTACAATACCCTGAATGATAGTACGCCGACTTTGAACTTTAAACTTTGAACTAATTCAAAGCTGTCTTCCCCAATTTAAAGTGAACGGCCTGTCCAATCTTCCGGAGGGCAATGGTCATCTGGTTCTCAACAGTTTTTACGGAGAGGTTGAGTAGTTCGGCCACTTCCCTGTATTTGAGACCATCTTCTTTTACCAGTTTAAAGATCAATTGGCATCTTGGTGGAAGTTCGTTGATGGCATAACGCATTTTTCTGAAGATCTCTGCGGTCATCATCAATTGTTCGGGATCCAGGTAAATGCTTCTGAATTCCACAACAGCTTCATCAAGGGAAAATGTTTTTTCTTTTTTTTGTTTGAGCAGCCGGTTTATAGACAGGTTCTTTGCAATGATGTAAATGTAGAGATGGAAATTACCAATACTGTTTAATGAATTCCGGTTTTGCCAGATCTTTAAAAAAACGTCGGAAACAACTTCTTCTGCAGATTCTTTTGAGTGGGTTATGCTTGCCGAGAAATTGATGAGTCTTGAATGGTACAACAAAAACAATTCCTTATACGCGAGTGAATCGTCATATAAAGCAATCCTGTTGATCAGTTTTTGTAATTGGTGCGTATCAATCATCTTAAGCAATCGGTATTTCAAATTTACTTGAAAAACTGCAATGCCACTGAGATTCCCGCGCGAATTATATTATAGGCTTTTTGCCTTACTTCAGCCTGTTACCATTGGCCTGTGAAATTAAGCCATCCTTCCCCCGGTATTCAAACCATTTGAAATGCGCCTTATTATGGCTTTGTTTTCCCAGCGAGGTGGCATACAGGCCAATTACGCAACCTACAAATCCTCCGGCAGTTTCCGTGCTCAGGAACCTGGCATCAACTTCCAGTATAGGATTCCAGATTTTTTCATCCACAGCCCAGGACATGAGATAACGGTCTTTTTTTGGCTCAATTCTCAGGTAGACCCGCTGGTTACTGCTGTTCAATGGTTTTGATTCCAGCAATTCCATGTCTTCATTTTTTGTTGATCTGTATAATTGAACAACCGGCGTGTTCTGCTCTATGGATTTGCACAGGAAATAAAAATGGTTTTCACTTTGGAATACCACCATGCCTGCCTTTTCATTTGAAGAAGCTGGTATAAAGTCCAGCGCTGCGGTGGCACTGCCTTCATGATGTTGCTGTCTGAAACCAAGGAAGGAGGGATTGCCCTTACCACTAACCGTTTCAGGTCTCAATTGCATACTTAAGCCGCCTGGTTTTTCTGAAGTGCTGTACCATTTTTCCATGGGTGTTCTCAGAAAAATAAAACGATGATCCAGGGGTTTGTTGGAAAACGCATCACGGAAAATAAAATTTCCGGTGAATTCATTAGCGCCATCCCTGCTAATATGAGGCTGGGGTAAAGGATATTGATATTGTACCAGCTCATCACCTTTTGTGATAACGGGCCATTCATTTTCCCATCTTACCGGCATCATAAAAGTTTCTCTTCCTATATTAAAATGATTGCCCTGATAGGGCCTGCATCCAAGAAATACGGCATACCATTTACCATCCGGCGTTTCAACCAGGTCAGCATGACCGGCAGTGGTTACAGGGTTAGGCCGGGCAGGATCAAGATGTCTTTGTGTTAGAACAGGATTGCCTTCAAATGGAATATAAGGTCCGGTTACCGACCTGCTTCGGAAAACAACTTCGGAATGATGATAACCTGTGCCACCTTCTGCACATAATAAATAATACCAATCATTCACTTTATAGATATGAGGGGCTTCGATCCATACCGGCTTTTTTGAGATATCTGTTCCTCCGTTTACCACCAGTATCTCCTCACCAAAGGTTTTCAGTTCTTTCTTATCAAAAGCACGCATCCTTATGGTGCGGTGTCCATCCCATAATGATTTATTCTCGGGTGGTATGCTATTGTATATTATCCAGGCCTTATCATCTTCATCAAAAAATAAAGAAGGATCAATGCCATCTACTTCATTTAACCAGACCGGATCACTCCAGGGGCCGGCAGGGTCTGTTGCCGTGATCACAAAATTGCCGCCTTTGTCAATGAGGGTACAAACAATATAAAATATCCCTTTGTGATAACTGATGGCAGGTGCAAACAATCCTCTTGAAACACCGGCGCCAATGGTATTGAGTTGTTCCGGCCTGTTCATGGCATGGCCGATCTGCTTCCAGCTTACAAGGTCTTTACTATGAAAAATGGGTAAGCCCGGAAAATAAGCAAATGAAGAGTTGACAATGTAATAATCATTTCCGGCCCTGCATATGCTGGGATCAGGATAAAATCCGGCCAGAATAGGATTGGTATAAAATTCTTTCTCCTGTGCTTCAGATCCTGTCTGCATGATCAAATAGATAATAACGAATATAAATTGCTTCATGTTCTTAATTATAAACGGATATAAGCCTGTGTTACCCTTTTTTCTTTAATCGCTTCCAAGGAGGGCTGACAGCCTCCTGCAGCAATGGCTACCGGGCCTTTGTACAACTGTGCATTTCCATTATCATCCAGAATGGAAAGGTCATCTTTTGTGATATGGAATTCCACCATCCTGGTCTCACCTTTATTCAAAAAGATCCGTTGAAAACCCCTGAGCGACCGGATATTTTTATTTTTATAAGTACCCGTTATATATAATTGCACCACTTCTTCACCATCCATGTCTCCTGAATTGGTTACCGATACCCTGATGGTAGCATTTTCTTTTTTGCCGGTGGATGCAGGCCAGCCCAGTGCGGAGTAGGTAAATTTTGTATAGCTTAAGCCATGTCCAAAAGCATATAAAGGCTTTCCTTTAAAATATCTGTACGTTCTGTTTTGCATGGAATAGTCATTAAAATCCGGAAGGTCTTTATCACTGGAATAAAAGGTAACCGGAAGTCTTCCCGCTGGATTGTATTCGCCAAATAATACTTCTGCAATGGCTGTTCCTGCCGACTGGCCGCCATACCAGGCATTGATGATAGCCGGTACGTTTTTATTTTCCCATGGTATGGCAATGGCGCTTCCCGTCATCATTACAAATATTACAGGTTTTTTGGTAGCCACAAGCACCTTCATTAATTCAGTTTGTACAGAGGGCAATAAAATGCTGGTACGGTCGCCACCATTAAATCCCGGGTAATCCACCTGCATTTCTTCGCCTTCCAGCTGCGGTGATATGCCTCCAACAAAAATAATGGCATCGGCGTCTTTCAGTTTCTGTGCCAGTTCATTGAAACCGGTCTTTATAAAATCACCATAGCGTAAATGACAACCTGCCTTTCCTTCACCCTGATAATATTCAACTACCAGCCGGTAGGTCTTTCCTTTTTCAGTAATTAGCTGACAGGTACGGGCGCCCCAGCGGTTGCGGTTCCATGCATTGATCACTTCTTTGCCATCCACTAAAAAGCGGTATCCATCATCTGCTTCCAGTTCAAATGTGATGTTGCCGGATTTGTCTGCAGTGTAATCAGTGGAATACCGCACGGAAAAATTCTTTGCCCTTAGCGTATCAGCTACCAACTGGTTCTCCTCCCAGATATTGTCAACAGATTTTTCAATTCTTTTTACAATGGGCTCACCGCTTAGATCGCGGTTGTTGAAATATTCTGCCAGGAAGCCGATTCTTCCCTGCCATTTGAAACGGTTGCCGGCAGGGGCATAATGTAGAATTGTATCATTGGTGAAGTTGATTGCTTTTTCATATACCACCTCTGTGGCTGCACCTGCTTTATTTTTGATGCCCTGAAGCGCAGTTACGATCTCCGTGGGCATTCCATTGTAATTTCCAAGTACTGCAATGGCGTTATCGGCATTGGGACCCAGCACTACAATTTTTTTCAGGTTTTTTTTAAGTGGAAGAACAGAACCTTCATTCTTTAGAAGCACTATGGATTGCCTGGCCATTTTTAATGCATGGGCTGCATGGTCCTGGTGTTCCAGAACCGATACGGGCGTTTGTGCAAAGGGAACCATGGAAGGAGGGTCGAACATGCCCAGCCTGAAGCGGATCATAAAAAGACGTTCAACGGAAACATCAATTTGTTTTTCATTGATCAGTCCTTTTTTTACTGCTTCCACAAGTGCCTTGTATGCATAGGTTCCGCAATCAACATCAGTACCATGAAGCACTGCATCAGCAGAAGCCGTGGCTGCATCGGGATGTGTTTTATGATGGTTGAAAAAATCATCGATAGCGCCGCAATCGGAAGTTACATATCCATTGAAATTCCATTTTTCCCTAAGGATGTTGATCATCAGTTCATCACTACCGCAACAGGGTTGTTCCCTGAATGCATTATATGCACACATTACTCCGGCAACATGGGCATTTAAAACAAGTTCTTTAAAAGCAGGTAAGTAAGTATTCCAAAGATCATGTTGGGAAGGGTCAACATTAAAACGGTGTCTTGATGGTTCGGGACCACTATGTACCGCATAATGTTTTGCGCAGGCTGCAGCTTTCAGGTATTTAGGATGATCACCCTGCAGACCATGCACAAATGCTTTTCCCAGCATGGCCGTCAGAAACGGGTCTTCACCATATGTTTCCTGTCCGCGTCCCCAGCGCGGATCACGAAAAATATTGATGTTGGGAGTCCAGTAGGTGAGGCCAAGATAGCGTTGTCCCTGTTTCCCATCTGAAATGGCTTTGTTGTAAACAGCCCTTCCTTCCAGTGCTGAATAATGTGCCATCAGTCTGAGCGAATTGGTATCAAAGGTTGCGGCCATGGCTATGGCCTGGGGATAAACTGTAACAGGATAGGGGGTTCTTGCTACACCATGCAACACTTCATTCCACCAGTCGTAGGCAGGGATGCCAAGCCTTGGAATGGCAGGAGCGGCATTCAGCATCTGTGCAACCTTTTCTTCAAGCGTTAATCTGCCAACAAGATCATTCACACGTTGTTCAAACGTGAGCGAAGTATTTTGAAATGGATATTGGGATTGTGCCGATGCCGTGTTTGAAAACAACGGGATGGAGAGAAGGCAAAGGAAGAGGAGTTTATTGGCCATAGATTTTAGTTGAGCGTTCATTGTTGAAAGTTCATTGTTGAGAGTTTAAAGTTGAAAGTTCAAAGTCAGTGAACTAAATTCAGTGGTATGCTTTGGTTACCTGCATTGAACCAGCTGGAATGCTAATTCTGTAAACGACCCGACTTTGAACTTTCAACTTTGAGCTGTTTTCCTTACCACCTCACCACGTCCCAAAACGCCTTCTTTGGCTTCAGGTCTTTATCGAATAACAAGGGGTAATCCTTTCTTCCTTTCACCGGAAAATTATCAAGCCAGCTATAGCGTTCTGAAATATTCCAGAAGGTTACGCTCTGGATCTGATCCTTGTACTTTCTGAATAATTCAAAGATCATTTTATAAACTTCTTTTTGCTTCTGCTCACGCTCAGGTGTAAACGAAGAATTGGCATCTTCCGTTTTTCTATCCCTGGCATCATGTTCTTTTGGGTAAACAGAAATATCAAGCTCGGTAATATGTAAGGGTAGCCCGGTTGCAGCAAATTCTTTTAACGTACTGTCAAGCTGGCCACGGCTGGGTTCATTGATGGCCCAATGACCCTGCAGGCCTATACCATGTATGGGAACACCTGCTTCTTTTAAAGAGCTTACCAGTTTAATGATCCTGCTTCTTTTTACAGGACTGATCTCGTTATAATCATTGTAAAAAAGCATGGCGCCGGGATCTGCTTCGTGCGCCCAGTGAAAGGCTTTGGCAATATATTCTTCTCCTATGATCTCAAGCCATGGCGACTTTCGTAAATATTCTCCAGGTTTGTCCGAAATGGCTTCATTCACTACATCCCAGGCATAGATCTTTCCTTTATACCTGCTAACTACTGTTGTAATATGATCTTTCAGTCTTTGAAGCAATACATCTTTACTTACTTTATTTCCCATTGCGTCTTTGAATAACCAGTCCGGCGTTTGGTTATGCCAAAGAAGTGTATGCCCGCGCATCACCATTTTGTTTCTTTGCGCAAAAGCCACAATGGAATCCGCATCTCTCCAGTAATATTCATTTTCTTTCGGATGAACAGGTCCCATCTTCATGGCATTTTCAGCTGTAAGGCTATTGAAATGTTTCAATACCAGCGATGCTTCATCCGTTTTCAGCGCACGGGGAGAAACGGCCACTCCTATTTTAAAATAATCCCTGTAATATTCTTTAAGGCCAAGTGTACTGTCAAAGGCCTGTTGGGAACTGTTTTGTAACTGACTGTTACTTCCACACGAAATGAGAAAGAAAATCGGGATAACACTCAATATTATTTTGACC